>DASWJA010000040.1:0-10919 GCA_036397375.1 Candidatus Limnocylindria bacterium | reverse complement strand
CACCGACCCATGGCCCTCCTCGTCCCGTACGAGGATGGCACCCGCCTGGAGCAGCCCAATGCGGAAATGATCCAGCGCCGACGCGCCGCACTTCGCCGCTTGGACGCGTTCGCCAAGCGGATGGCCATCGCCCATCCACCCCAGCCCGGGGACCTCGACGCGGCGGCTTCGATCCGATGGGAACGGGACCACGGACACGGGGATCACGGATGAAACCCCTGGTCCTGGATGCCTCGGCGGCTGTAGCCATGATCCGCCAAGAGGATGCCCAGCCGGAGATCCTGCGCATCCTGGACGAGCATGACGGGGAGCTCCTGGTCCCAACCTTCTTCTGGCTCGAGGTCATCAACGCGCTCATCCGACGACACGGCCTGCCCGCCGGCAAGGTCCTCGAAGCGGTCCGTGAGCTGGAAGAGCTGGGCATGGAGGCCGTCGAGTCAGATCGTGTCGCCCGGGTGATGATCATCGACAGTGCCGAGCGCCACCGCCTCACAGCCTACGACGCGGCGTACGTGATCCTGACCGAGATTGCCGACGGAAAGCTGCTGACCACGGACCTGGACCAGGCGCGGGCGGCGGGCCGCCGCGCCATGCTGGTGGATGCGGAGGGCCGCATATCCGAGCCTCCGGCCTCCTATGAAGTAGAGCCGACCTGGCCTACCTGGCGGGGAGCGGCGGCGTACCTCGGGGAGCTGCGTCGCAGGGCAGCCGAGGCTTAACGCGGGCCGCTTCGGCGCCTAGGTCCCGGCGAAGAACTCGTTGATCGCGCCGGTGTCGTCGGAGAAGGCCCAGCGCTCGGTGATCTTGCCGTCGCGGACGTGCATGATCTCGGCGGTGCGGTAGGTGAACGTCTTGTCGCCCCGGGTTACGGTGGCGGTCACCAGCTCGACAACGTGATCGTCGTTGGCGATGACGTCGTGGAGATCCACCGAGAAGGTGCCGCCCATGCCTGCCAGGCCGGCCCAGCGCTCGGCGAGAGCCGCCTTGCCGCGGATGGGCTCGGCAGCACCGATCTCGTGCCACACGACGTCATCCGCAACGTAGTCGGCCATGGCCTGAGGGCCTTCCGCCTTCATCTTGGCGTCCGCTTCGCGGGCGAGTGTCGCGTTGGGGTGCTCATGGTGGGACATCGGGCTGCCTCGTATGCGGTTGGGAGGAGGCGACTCTACCCGACTCAGCAATGCGCCGGGGCGTAGCCCGAGCCCCCGTTTGCGCGCCCTTGATGTGGCGCCCCAGCTGCCTCAGGTGCCGGCGAAGAACTCGTTGATGGCTGCGGTGTCGTCCGAGAACGCCCAGCGGGCGGTGATCTTCCCGTCGCGGATGTGGTAGATCTCCGCGGTGCGGTAGGTGAAGTCTCGCCCGCCCATCCGCGCGTTGGCCGTCACCAGCGCGATCGCGTGCTCGTCGTTGGCCACGATGTCGTGGAGCTCCGCGGTGATCTCCCAGCCGGGTATCGCCGCGCCGTAGCGAGCGGTAAGCGCCTCCTTGCCGCGGATGGGCTCGGCGCGACCAATCTCATGCCATTCGACGTCATCGGCGAGAAATTCGGCCGCCGCTTGCGCGTCGCCGCGATTGAAGGCGTCCAGTGCCTGGCGAACGAGCGCCACGGACGCATCAGAGGTGCGCTTCATCGTTGCGGCTGACTGGTCGGTCATCGATCTATCTCCTATTTTCCTGGCGGGCGGTATGAGGGGGACAGCTTCGTGGCCGCGTCGAGGTCCTCGGCGGTCATGAGCGGAATGCTCCGCACGTTTATGGCACCCGACGCACCGAGGGTCAGGCTGACGGCCGCGGCGGCGGCGTGGCTGGGCAGGTCGGCGGTGGCGTAGAAGTCGTCCTTGCCGAATCCCCAGTACAGCGACTCCAGCGAGCCGCCCACGGACTCGACCACCTGGCGGGCCGCATCGCGCCGGCCGGAGCCGCCCTCACGGAGCAGGCCCTTCGCGCCCTCCGCGGTGTAACGGCCGATGAAAAGGTACTTGGCCACGGATCACCTCTGGTAGCGGGATGGGTACGGTACAACGCAGCGCCGCTGGTCATACCCGATGGGCGGCGTGGGGGTGCCTGGCGCCCGCGACCCCCCTCAGCTCATTCAGTTGGGCGAGTGGGGTCCAGGATCCTGAGCTGGGTGAACGAGGACCGATAGAAGCCGCGGTCGCGGGTCAGCAACCGCTCCGCATTGGCGACGGCATGGGCACCGATGATGAGGTCGGGGAGGATCCGTCGACGGGTTCCGCCCGTCGCCCGATAGCGCCGCCAAGCCAACCCGGCGGCAAGTGCCGCGTCTCGATCGACGCCGTCGTAGCCCACCTCGAGCCCATCCAGGGCACCCGCGGCGGCCACCGGATCATCGAACGCAGCCGCCACCTCGGCCCACACCACGTCGCACGCGACCAGGCTGCCCTCCGCCAGGCACCGGCGCAGAGCCCCGCGGGAGGACGGCCCGAAGCGGGGATCGGCCGTAAAGACGTCCAACAAGACGTTCGTGTCAACGGCCGTGATCATCCGCGGCCGCGCGTGCGCTCGATGAAGGCGTCCACCGGCTCGGGGAGTTTCAGGATTCCCCACGCCGCATCGACCGGATCGAGCGTCTGGGCCTTGCGGGCGACGAGCCGCCCACCCTCGGCCTCGAAATCGAGCACCGCGCCGGGCTTGATCCCCAGACGGGCACGCAGCGGCTTGGGAATCGTGACCTGACCCTTCTCAGAAACGATGGCTTTCATACCGCGAGAGTATGGATTCCTACCGAGCCTGTCAAATATTGGTGATACGCTACTCCGCTTGCGCGGCCTCTTGGCGGGAATAGTGAGTCACGGTCCTAATGTACCCGCCGCCTGGTGCCTGTGGCGCCTCGAACCTAATTGACCGATACGCCCAGCGACGCCTCGGCGTCCGATACCGCCTCGTGAATCATGTCGCCGTACGGCGTCCCCTGGCCGGGGAAGTGGCCGCTGATCCGATCGATGACCGGCATCACGATGTCCCGCGGGCCCAGCTTGCCAAGTGCCCGGATGGCCGCCGCGGCCTCCGCGGGCTCGCTGCGGATCTGCCCATCCTCCGGAATGACCCAGTCGACGACCGCGGCCGTGGCCTGCTCGCCACCCAGCTCGCCGAGCGCCTCCACCGCGGTGACACCAAACGGCGCCGTCAACCGGGTGAGCGGCTCCACGGCGCGCGGATCCCCCAGCCGGCCCAGGGCTTCCGCCGCGGCCATGCCCACCTCGGGAAGGTCGTCGAGGGCCGTGATCAACGGCTCCACCGCCCGCCGGTCACCGGCCCGGCCCAGGATGCCGGCGATGGCAGCCCGAACGTTGGGATCCTGCGATGCGGCGCGGACATCGGGATGGGCCTGGCGGAGCGCCATGACCAGGATGTCCACGGCCTCAGGCGTCAATGCCAGCAACGAGACGGCGGCCACGTCGCGGAGCGACCCGTCCTGGAGGGTGTCGATCAAGGCGGGAGCGGCCTGCTGGTCTCCGAGCCGGCCCAATGCTTCGGCCGCCTCCCGGCTGCGCGACGGATCCGGCCCCCGGAGCGACTCAACCAGAGCGGCAACGTCCCGCTTGGACTCGAGCTTCTTGATGCTCGGCGGCCCGAAGAGTCTCAGTGGATCGGTCCTCGCTGCGGCGTGCTCTGAGCGGGGAGCACAGCTCGCGGCCTAGTAACCAGGCCCGCCTCCGGGGGAGGATTGGCAGGCCGCCAGGAGCAGTGGCAGGGTCGCCAAAGCGAGTCCTGCCAGCCGCCGGCCAAGGGTTCTCATGCGTCGCATGCTGCCATCTTATCGGCGTTCCCGACCGTCGGTCGAGTCGGGATCGAAAGATCCAATGCCGAATATCCGTATTCCTGATATCCTGAATGCCGATGGAATCCAGACTCCTCCAGCTCCGTGGAAGGGGCACGCTGACACTTCCGGCCCGCATTCGCGAAAGGTATGCCCTTGACGAAGGCGACCCGATCACCCTGGTCGACCTTGATGGCGCGCTTTTGCTTTCGCCGCGCGTGAGCGTGACGAGCAAGCTCGCAGCGGAGATCGAATACCTTCGGACCCAGGCGGGTCTGAGTCTCGAGGACCTGTTGGCGGGCGTGCGCGAACAGCGAGCCACGTACCTTGCCGAGCAGCTCGGCTCCCGAGCCCCCAGGCGCCGGCGCTGAGCTGGTCCGCGTCTTCGTCGACGCGGATGCGCTGTTTGCCGGGTCCGCCTCATCGACCGGCGCCAGCCACATGGTTCTCCAGCTTTCCGAGCTGGGCATCATCCGCGCGTTCACGTCTCGGCAGGCGCAGGAAGAGGTGGAGCGCAACCTGACCGCCAAGCTCCCCGCAGCGCTGCCCGCATTCCGGGCCATCGTCGCCGCTGCCTGCCACCCCGCAACCGAACCGACCATCGCAGCCGTGCGCCGCCTGATTCGCGCCGATGCCTGCGATCCGAAGGACGGCCCCATCCTGGCCGCCGCCATGGCCACCGGGTGCCCGTGGCTCCTGACGTTCAACGTCCGCGACTTCCGGGCCGGCGACCGGATCCGGGTAGCCGAACCGGGGGAGTTCCTCACCGCCCTCCGCGAACGCCTCACCAGCCTGGCCGAGCCCTAGCTCACTGATTGACATGTGACCAAGCGGTCACCTATAGTCCCTGGCATGGACGAGGTGTTCAGAGCCCTGGCCGATCCAACCCGGCGAGCCCTGCTCGACGAGCTCTTCGGCGAGGACGGGCAGTCGTTGCGGGCGCTCCAGGGACGCTTCGAAATGACGCGCTTCGGCGTCATGAAGCACCTGCGGCTGCTGGAGGAGGCGGGCCTGGTGGTGACCCGGCGCCGCGGGCGCGAGAAGCTCCACTTCCTGAACCCGGTCCCCATCCGACTCATCCATGACCGATGGGTGAGCAAGTACGCCGAGCCCTGGGTCTCAGCCCTGACCGGGCTCAAAAGCCAATTGGAGGAATGACCGATGGAGAAGATCTACGAGATCTACATCAAGACCACACCCGAGCAACTCTGGCAGGCGATCACCGATCCCGAGATCCGGCCCAAGTACCACTTCGGCACCCGGCAGAACTCCGACTTCACGCCCGGCTCGCGCTTCGAGATGAGTCACCCCGGCGCCGAGGGGCTGCTGGGCGAGGGCGTCAACCTCGAGGTCGACCCCCCGCGCCGGCTGGTCCAGAGCATGGTGGCGCTGTGGTCCGACGAGGCGAAGGCGGAGGGCACCTCGCGCATCACCTGGGAGATCGAACCGGTCGGCGATTCGTGCCGGCTGACGGTGACCCACGACCAGCTGCGCGAGGGCGCCAACGAAGAGCTGTACGGCGGATGGCCGATGATTCTGTCCGGCCTCAAGACGTGGCTCGAGACCGGGGAGCTGCTCACCACGCCGGGCTCGCTGCTGTACAGCCAGACAGCGTAGTCCCATGACGTACACCGCTGATCCGCGGGTCGATGCCTACATCGGTGCCCTGCCGAACTGGCAGCAGGACATCTGCCGCGAGGTCCGCGACCTGGTCCACGCGGCCGACCCGCGGGTCATCGAGACGATCAAGTTCACCAACCGCCCGTACTTCGTCCTGGAAGGCAATATCTGTGCTCTGCTGGCGGCGAAGGACCACGTCAACGTCTTTCTGTACGACGGCGGGATCGTCCCGGATCCGGAGGGGATCATCACCGGCGGTCGTCAGAATCAGACCGCCCGGACCGTCGCTATCTGTCGGGGCCAAGCCGCCAACACACTCGCGCTCAAGGCGATGTTCAAGCAGATCATCGCCAACAACCGGACCGGCGGCTGGCGGAAGCTCAAGCCCAAGCCATAGGAGTTCGGGCCAAACGTCCCGATACTCCCGGAGTAAGTCTAGATCCCTAGGCTTGATCTGGCTATGTCGCTAGACTATGATCGGTGAAGCGCGCTGCACTGATCCGGAGGATCCAGGCAGCCGCCGTGGCGCTGGACAAGCGATGCGAGTTGGTGCGGCAGGGACGTCGCCACGAATTCTGGGAAGTTGGCGGCATGCGGTTCGCGGTGCCGCGCCACCGCGATCTCAACGAGTGGACAGCCGAGGCCATCATGCGTGAACTGGAACCGATCTTCGGCGAGGACTGGTGGCGGCCATGAAGCGCTACACGGTCCGTGCTCGCCGCATCGGTGGATGGTGGGCCCTGGACGCGGAGGGCGTCCGGGGGGTGCACACCCAGGTCCGCCGTATCGACCAGGCCGAGGACATGGCACGAGATGCCATAGCGGGCGTGCTGGCCGTCGCCCCTGGCTCCATTGAGGTGATGGTCGTCCCCGAAATGCCCGACACGGTCCGTGCCATCGTCGACCAGGCGACGATGGCCAGATCCCAAGCCGCACAAGCTCAGGATGCGGCGGCCGAACTCACCCGCGAAGCAGCGCGCCGCCTAGTAGGTGAAGGACTGACTGTCCGCGACGCCGGCGTCCTGCTCGGCATCTCCCACCAGCGGGTGGCCCAACTGGTCCACGACGGGAGCTAGCCGGACTCCGAGCTCCGGCGCTCCGGCGCTCCGCGCGTGCCTGAGGTGCGCGAACAAGTCGTGCGGCGCCGACGCGTGTGGCCTAGGCTAGTTCGCCTGATCCCTGTGCCCGGGGGGTCGCTCGGAGGAGGGTCCATTCGATGGACGCACGTATTCCATTTGTCACCCGCCACGGGGCAGCCTGGCGCCCGCTGGCCATCGCTTTCAGCGCGCTGCTTGTGCTTGGCGCCTGCGCCTCGCCGTCACCGGACGGCGGAGCTGGCGGCACGCTCAAGGTCTTCGGCGCCTTCGCCACCCAGATCGAAGAGCCGTGGGACGGCGTCATCCACGCCGCGCTCCAGGCGGAGGCCGACGCCGGGCGCATCGAGTACACCTTCGCCGATGACATCGGCTACGCCGGTGACATGGAGCGAGTGCTCCGCGAGACGGCGGAGCAGGACCAGCCCGACATCATCTTCGGCGACGCCTTCGGCAACGAGGAAGCCGTGCGCGCCGTGGCGGCCGACTACCCCGATATCGCCTTCGTGTTCGGCTCCGGCGGCGGGCCGGCCGAACCCAACTTCTCGGTCTTCGACAACTGGATCCATGAGCCTGCCTACCTCGCCGGCATGATCGCCGGCGGCCTGACCCAGACCGACGTCGTGGGCGTCGTGGGCGGCTACCCGGTGCCCGAGGTGAACCGCATCGTCAATGCCTTCATCGCCGGGGCGCAGTCAACGAACCCGGATGTCGAGGTCAAGGTCACGTTCCTCAACAGCTGGTTCGATCCGGCCGCGGCCAAGGAAGCGGCCCTGGCGCAGGTTGGCGCCGATGCCGACGTCCTGTTCGCGGAGCGCTTCGGGGTGATCGAGGCGGCGCAGGAGAGGGACCTGGTCGCCATCGGCAACATGAGCG
The DNA here is from genome assembly GCA_036397375.1 of Candidatus Limnocylindria bacterium. Taxonomy (GTDB): domain Bacteria; phylum Chloroflexota; class Limnocylindria; order QHBO01; family QHBO01; genus DASTEQ01. The sequence goes on along the minus strand of DASWJA010000040.1, from coordinate 3,548 downwards.
ACCAGCAGTCGCTGGCGCCGGGTCACGTCGTGACCAGCGTCACCTGGAACATGGTCCCAACGGCGAAGTATGTCATTGACCAGGTGCTGGCCGGCTCGTACACCGCCCAGGACCTCAAGGACTTCTCGATGGTGGCCAAGGGCGGCGCCGCATTGGCGTCGATCAACACCGAGGTCCCCGGCGGCGTGCCGGACGACGTGGCCGCCCTGGTCGCGGAGCGGGAGGCGCAGATCAAGGCCGGAACCTTCCGGGTCGACATCAACGAGGCCACCCCGCCGGGCTCGGTGGTGCCCGGCTAGCGGTCCCAAGATGGGCGTAGGTGGCGCGCCAGCCGGCGCGCCACCCCCCGCGCCACCCGGCGTCTCACCCGGCGCGCCGGCACTCGCGCTCCGCGGCATCACCAAGCGCTTCGGGGACCTCGTCGCCAACCACCGGATTGACTTCGAGGTCCGCTCTGGCGAGGTCCACGCCCTGCTGGGCGAGAACGGGGCGGGCAAGACGACCGCCATGCGGATCGCGTACGGGCTGACCCATCCCGACGCCGGTCAGATCCTGGTGAGCAACGAGCTGAAGGCCATCCGCTCGCCGCGCGACGCGATCGATGCCGGGGTCGGGATGGTGACCCAGCACTTCGCCCTGGTGCGGCCGATGACCGTGGCCGAGAACCTTGTCCTCGGTCGGGGCAGCGCGTTGCGGCTGGACCTCGACCAGGCGCGGCGCCAGACCGAGGAGGCGTCCGCGCGCCTCGGCATCCGGGTCGATCCCGCCGCCCGGGTTGCCGACCTGTCGGTGGGGGAGCAGCAGCGGGTCGAGATCCTCAAGGCCCTCTCCCGCGAGTGCCGCATCCTCATCCTCGACGAGCCCACCGCGGTCCTGGTCCCCGACGAGGTCCAGGCCCTCTTCGCCACCCTCCGCCTGCTCGTCGGCGAGGGGATGGCGGTGGTGTTCATCAGCCACAAGCTGGCCGAGGTGCGGGCCATCAGCCACCGGATCACCGTGCTGCGCCGCGGCGAGGTGGTGGGCACGGTGGACGGGCAGACCGCCGAGCGCGAGCTGGCGCGGATGATGGTCGGTCGCCCGAGCTTCGGGGTGGAACGATCAGCCGATGCCGGCCGGGCTGCCCAAGAGCCGATCCTTCGCATCCGCGACCTCCACGCCACGGGCACCCAGGGGCTGCCGGCGCTGACCGATGTCTCCCTGGACGTCGCCGCGGGCGAGATCGTGGGCGTGGCCGGGGTGTCGGGCAACGGCCAGACCGAGCTGGTCGAGGTCCTCTCCGGTATGCGGCGCCCGACCGGCGGGTCGATCAGCGTCGGCGACACCGAGGTGACAGCCGCCAACCCAACCGCCGTGATGGGCGCCGGCGTGGGGCGCATCCCCGAGGACCGCCACGCCAGCCTCGTCGGCGACCTGTCGGTGGCCTACAACCTGGTCCTCGAGCGGCTCGACGAGTTCCGGCGCGGAGGACGAATCGACGAGACGGCGGTGCGCGCCCACGCCGACGAGCTCATCGAGCGCTTCGACATCCGGGCCCGGCCCGACGACCCGGTGATGACCCTGTCGGGCGGCAACGTCCAGAAGGTCCTCCTGGCCCGCGTCCTGTCCCGCGACCCGCGCCTGCTCGTCGTCTCCCAGCCGACCCGCGGCCTGGACGTGGGGGCAACCGAGTACGTCCGTTCGCAGCTCCTGGCCGCCCGCCAGCGCGGCGCCGCGGTGCTGCTCGTGTCGGAGGACCTCGACGAGCTGCTGGCGCTGGCGGATCGGCTGGTGGTCCTGTACGAGGGGCGCATCGTGGGCCAGATGACCGCTGCCGAGGCGGACGTCGAGCACCTGGGCATGCTGATGGCCGGTCGCGGGAGGGCCGCATAGTGCGGAGCCGATTCCGTCTCTCCCGCTGGTCCACGCCGGTCCTGGTGCTGGCCGCCATCCTCATCACCTTCGCCATCACCGCAGGTCCGATCCTGCTCGCCGGAGCGAACCCCATCGAGGCCTACGGCCTATTCGTCATCAATCCGCTGACGAGCGGCTTCACCGCGATCGAGGTCCTGGTCACCGCCACTCCCATCCTCTTCACCGGGGCGGCGGTGGCCATCGCCTTCCGAGCGGGCTACTGGAACATCGGCGCCGAGGGCCAGCTGCTGCTGGGCGCCATCGCCGCCGCCGGGGTGGGCATGGTGGTCGGCGGATGGCCGCCCGTCGCGGCCCTGGCGGCGATGATCGTCGCCGGGGCGCTGGCCGGGGCGGCCTGGGCCCTGGTGCCGGCCATCCTCCGCATCCGGTTCGGCATCGACGAGGTGGTCACCACCCTGCTCCTCAACCCGGTGGCCCTGCTGCTGGTGAACGGCCTGCTCCACGGCCCATGGCGCGACCCGGTCACCGGCTTCCCCGAGTCGCCGCGCATCGCGGTGGTGGCCGAGTTCCCCCAGCTCCTCGAGCGCTCCCGGCTCCACCTGGGCTTCCTGCTGGCGCTCGCCGTCATCGTCATCGCCTGGTACGTCCTGGCCCGCACCCCGGCCGGGCTGCGGCTGCGGGCCGCTGGGCTGAGTCCCCACGGGGCGCGCTTCGCGGGGATCAACGTCGGCCGGACCCTGCTGGCGGCGGCCCTGGTGAGCGGGGCCATCGCCGGCCTGGCGGGGGTGAGCGAGGTGGCCGGCATCCAGAACCGGCTGACCAGTGGCCTCTCGCCGGGGTACGGCTACACCGGGATCGTGGTCGCCACCCTGGGGACGCTGACCATGCCCGGGGTGGCCATCGCGGCCCTGTTCCTGGGCGACCTCACGGTGGGGGCCAGCACGGCGGCTCGCTCGCTGAGCATCCCGTCCCAGTTGGGCGCGGTGGTCCAGGGCGTGCTGCTCCTGACCACGGTCGCCTTGCTGGCGCTCAGGCGCTATCGGCTCAGGCCAACCCGCCCAGAGGAGGGCGGCTCGGAGACGCCGGCTGACGTCGGGGCGGCTGACGTCGCGGCGGAGGGCCAGCCCGGATGACGTTCCTGGTCGACCTGCTGGCCGCAACCCTGCGCAATGCCACGCCCCTCGTCTACGGCACGGTCGGCGAGACGTATGCCGAGCGCAGCGGGGTCCTGAACCTGGGCATCGAGGGCACCATGTACGCCGGCGCCTTCGCCGGCTTCGCGACCGCCTGGGCCACCGGCTCGCCGCTGCTCGGCCTGGCGGCGGCGATCGGGGTGGGGCTGGGGGCGGGGGCCATCATGGCCCTCCTGACGGTGACCTTGGGCGCCAACCAGCACGTCTCGGGCATCGGCCTGACCATCGGTCTCATCGGCGCGTCGGAGTTCACCAATCGGCTCATCTTCCAGGGCGGCGAGCTGCAGCGGATTGAGCCGATGCCGATCGCCAACCCGTTCAGCGGCCTGGGCGCAATCGGTCCCATCTTCGACCAGTACGCCCTGACCTGGATCGCCTTCCTGGTCGTGGTGCCGGCCGCGTGGTTCATCCTCCAGCGCTCGAGCTTTGGCCTGGAGCTGCGCGCGGTGGGCGAGAACCCGGAGGCCGCCGATGCCGCCGGGGTGAACGTCGCCCGCACCCGCT
>DASWJA010000039.1:0-4977 GCA_036397375.1 Candidatus Limnocylindria bacterium | reverse complement strand
CATGGCGACAAGGTCGCGGTCGACGCCATCCTCGAGCACCCGGGCATCGCGTCGGTGAGCTTCGTGGGCTCCACGCCGGTGGCGCGCCACATCTACGAGACCGGTACGCGTCACGGGAAGCGGGTCCAGGCCCTGGGCGGGGCCAAGAACCACATGGTGGTCTTGCCCGACGCGGATATCGACATGGCCGCCGATGCCGCCGTCTCGGCCGCCTATGGCTCAGCCGGCGAGCGCTGCATGGCCATCAGCGTGGTGGTCGCGGTGGGTGGGGTGGCGGACCCGCTGATCGACGCGATCAAGCTCCGCCTCCCGAAAATCAAGGTCGCGCCCGGTGATGAGCCGGGGGCCGAGATGGGCCCGCTGATCACGCGCGAGCATCGCGACAAGGTGGCCACCTACCTCGATAGCGGGCCGGCCCAGGGAGCCGATCTGGTCGTGGACGGCCGCGAGCACCCGCTGTACCAGGACGGCAAGGGCTTCTTCCTGGGCGTGTCGCTGCTGGACAAGGTCACGCCGGACATGGACTGCTACCGGAACGAGATTTTCGGCCCGGTGATGGAGGTCGTGCGTGCCGACTCATACGCCGATGCGGTAGGCCTGATCAACGACAACCCGTATGCCAACGGCACCGCCATCTTCACCCGGGATGGCGGGGCGGCTCGCCAGTTCCAGTTCGACATCGACGTCGGGATGGTGGGCATCAACGTCCCGATCCCGGTTCCGGTGGCCTATTACTCGTTCGGTGGCTGGAGGAACTCGCTGTTCGGGGACCTGCATATGTACGGTCCCGAGGGCATCCAGTTCTACACCCGCGCCAAGGTGGTCACCGCCCGCTGGCCCGACCCGGGCACCAGCAAGGTCGACCTCGGCTTCCCGCGCACCCGATAGCCCGCCGCTACCCGTGAGCGACCCGGGCAGGCGCCACTTCGAGACGCTTGCGGTGCACGCGGGGTTCGAATCGGATCCCATGACCGGCGCGGTCGTGCCGGCCATCCAGCCGGCGGCCACCTTCGAGCAGGACGCGGTCGGCAGCCCGCGCTCGGGGTACGAGTACGCCCGCACCGGCAACCCGACCCGGGACGTCCTGGAGCGCGCGGTGGCCGAGCTGGAGGGCGGGGCCCACGGCATCGCCTTCGCGTCAGGCATGGCCGCCACCCAGAACCTGCTGTACCTGCTCGATCCGGGCCAGCGCATCCTGCTCGGCGACGACGTGTACGGCGGCACCTGGCGCCTGGCGCAGAAGGTCTGGAGCCGATACGGGGTCAATGTCGACGTCGTTGATCTCCGCGACCTCGACGCGGTGGCGTTCGCCCTGACCGATCAGACCCGGATGGTCTGGCTCGAGAGCCCCACCAACCCCTTTCTGAAGGTGGTGGACATCAGCGCCGTGACCCGGCTGGCGGCCACCGCCGGCGCGCTGACCGTGGTCGACAACACCTTCGCCACGCCGTACCTCCAGCGACCGCTGGAGTTCGGCGCCGACGTGGTCCTGCACTCGGCGACCAAGTACCTGGGCGGTCACTCGGACGTGGTGAGCGGCGTGATCGCCACCCGGTCGGCCGAGCTGGCCGAGAAGCTGCGGTACCACCAGAACGCGGCCGGCGCGGTGCCCAGCCCCTTCGACTGCTGGCTCGTGCTGCGCGGACTGCGCACGCTGGCGATTCGGATGGACCGCGCCTGCGCCAACGCTGCCATCCTGGCCGAGTGGCTGGCCGGCCGGCCGGAGGTCAGCGCCGTTCACTATCCCGGCCTGGCCAACCACCCGCAGCGCGAGCTGGTCGAGCGTCAGATGCGCCTCCCCGGGGCGATGGTCTCGTTCCAGCTGGCCGGGGGCGCGGAGGAGGCCAAGCGAGTTGCCGGAGCGACCCGCGTCTTCACCTTGGCCGAATCGCTGGGGGCGGTGGAGTCCCTGGTGGAGGTGCCCGCGGTCATGACCCACGCGTCGGTGGCCGGGTCGCCGCTCGAAGTCCCCGCCGACCTGGTGCGGCTGTCGGTCGGGATCGAGGCGGCCGAGGACCTGGTCGCCGACCTGGAGCAGGCCCTGACGGCAACCTGACCTGCCGATCTGACCGATGAGCACCGATCCCGAGCCGAACCCGGAAGGCCCCACCGAGCTGGTCGAAACCGACTCCGGGGAGCTGGTGGAACGGCTGTCGGCCGGCACCGCCACGCTGCTCCTGGTGTGGCTGCTCCTCGTCGGTGCGGGCAGCGCCCTGCTGGCGGCTTGGGTGGTCGCGAACGTGGTCCTCGGGGAGCGGCTGGGAGCGGGAGCGTTATTCAGCGATTTCGGGTTCTACGTCGCCCTGTACGGCGCCACCGGGCCCACCGTCCTGTGGCTGTCGGGCCGCGCCCAGGGGCATACCGCGGTGTGGTTCGTGCGGAGCGCGGCCCGCATCGGTCTGTTCATGGCCGCGCTGACGATCATGTTCGGGAGCCTGGTGACCTTCGGGCTGGGGGCGGGGTTGGGCGCCGGTGCTCTGGTCCTGGGAGCCGCCGTCCTGGTGTCGACCCTGGCCATCAGCGTGCTGTGGGGGCTGGCCACCTGGGCCGCGGACCGCTGGATCGCCCAGGCCCGGCTGGGCGCCTAAAGGCGCAGGGGCTTGGTCGAAGCGATAACGGCGGTTGGGTCGTCGCGCCAGGTCTCCGGTTGCACGTCGATGTACAGCTCGATCTCGTTGCCGTCGGGATCGGTGATGTACACGCTGTGGGTGACGGCATGGTCGGCCATGCCGGTGATCGGCACCCCCTCACGCTGGAGCGTGTCCAGGACCTCACGCAGCTCGTCATCGGTCTCGCCGACCTTGAGCCCGAAGTGGTACAGGCCCAACCGTCGGCCGGCAGGCACCGGAGCCGCAGATGGCCCGACCTCCAGCAGCAGCAGCTCGTGGTGGGTGCGGCCGGACGAGAAGATGGCCGCCATGTCGCCCATCTCCGCCACCTGCTTCCAGCCCAGCACGTCACCGTAGAAATGCCGCGACCGCTCCAGGTCGCGGACGTACAGGACGATATGCCCCAGCTCCTTGACCTCCATGCTCAGACCTCCCAGGCCCGCAGGGTATCGGCCACCTCGACCGGGCCCTCGAAGGTGGTCGCCGCCTCGCTGACTGCCCACATCCCGCCGTTGGAGTCCACCGGCAGATGGGTGAGCACCATTCGCCCCACATTGGCCCGCTGCGCGACTTCACCCGCCTCGGTGGGGAGCAGATGGCCGCGGGCTTCCGGCGGTGGGGCGTCATCGGCCAGCGTGCGGTTGGCCGCCTCGCAGATGAACAGATCGGCCCGGTCGGCGAGCGTGTCCAGCGTCGGCGTGGGCGCACTATCGGCCGAATAGGCGATCGCCCGCCCATTCTCCTCCGGGCCGCGTGACGTTACGCGGAATCCCCAGGTGGGCACGAAGTGGACGGTGGGCGTCGGTTCGAAGCGCAGGTCGCGAATCTCCAGCGCCGCCGCCCCGTCGTGCTCCACGAAGGCGAAGCTGCGGGCGAAGTAGTCCGGCAGGCCGGCTCCGCGGGCCACCATCTCCATCTGGCCAGTCGCCCCCGGCGGCAGGTACACACGCAGCTTGGGGTTGGCCTCGTCCTTCCATGGGAAGGAGTACCGCAAAGTCACCAGGTCCAGGAAGTGATCGGTATGCATGTGACTGATGACCACCGCGTCCAGCTCGGACGGGTTGCACAGCCGCAGCAGCTGGGCCACGGTGCCCGGGCCGATGTCCACCATGACCCGGCTGCGGCCGCCCTGGACTAGGTAGCCGGCGCATGCCTCGCCCGGGTTCGGGACGGCGGGCGAGCGCCCAAGGACGGTGAAGCGCACGGTGTCCGGGTGCGCTCAGCGGGACTCGATCGGAACGTAGTCGCGTGCGGGCACGCCGGTGTACACCTGGCGCGGGCGGGCGATCTTGGTCTCGGGGTCCTCGATCATCTCCTTCCACTGGGCGATCCAGCCCGGCAGCCGCCCCATGGCGAACAGCGCGGTGAACATGTTCTTCGGGAAGCCGATGGCGCGGTAGATGAGGCCCGAGTAGAAGTCGACGTTGGGGTACAGGCGGCGCTCGATGAAGTACTCGTCGCTGAGCGCGGTCTCCTCCAGCCGCTTGGCGATGTCGAACAGCTCCCCGTCGGCGCCCAGGGCGGCCAGGATCCGGTCGGCGGTGGCCTTGATGAGGTTGGCCCGCGGGTCGAAGTTGCGGTACACGGGGTGGCCGAAGCCGGGGAGCTTGAAGCGGTCGTCGGGGTCCTTGGCCTTGGCCACCCACTTGGCGACGTTGCCGCCGTCGGCCGCAATCCGCTCCAGGGTCTTGATGACCGTCTCGTTGGCGCCACCATGGAGCGGCCCCCACAGGGCGCTCATACCGGCGCTGATACAGGCGTACAGGTTCCCCTGGCCGCTCCCCACGTTGCGGACCGTCGCGGTCGACAGGTTCTGCTCGTGGTCGGCATGCATGACCAGCAGCTGCTCCAGGGCGGCGCTGACCACGGAGCTGACCTGGTACGGCTCGGCCGGGACGGCGAACATCATGTTCAGGAAGTTGGGGACGTATTCCAGGTCGTTGCGCGGGTACACGTACGGCTGCCCGATGCTCTTCTTGAACGCCCACGCCGCCAGCGTCGGGACCTTGGCGATCAGGCGCCGGATCGTGAGCTCCACCGCGGTTCGGTCGAACGGGTCGTGGCTGTCCTGGTAGAAGGTCGACAGCCCTACGGTGCCCGAGGCCAGGACGGCCATCGGGTGGGCGTCGTAGGGGAACGAGTCGAAGAAGCGCCGCATCTCCTCGTGGATCAGGGTGTGATGGACGATGTCGTCCAGCCAGGCCACCATCTCGGCCTGGGTGGGCAGCTCCCCGTAGATCAGCAGATAGGCCGTTTCGAGGAAGCTGGACCGGGCCGCGATCTGCTCGATCGGGTAGCCCCGGTAGCGGAGGATCCCGGCCTCCCCGTCCAGGAACGTGATGGCGGAGGTCGAGGCGGCGGTGTTCTT
>DASWJA010000038.1:0-5029 GCA_036397375.1 Candidatus Limnocylindria bacterium | reverse complement strand
CCGATGATCCCCACCTCGCGCAGCCACGCGTCGTTGTACAGCTTGCCGAGGTAGTTGCGGCCCGAATCGGGCAGCAGCACCACGAACAGCGAATCGCGATCGTCCACGTCCCGGGCAAGCTGCAACGCAGCCCACAGCGCGGTCCCGCCCGACTCCCCGACCAGGACGCCCTCGGCTGCGGTAGCGGCTCGGGCGGTGAGGAAGGCATCGCGGTCCGACACGCGCACGATTACATCGGCCACGTCGGGGTCGTAGGTGCCCGGCCAGAAGTCCTCGCCGATGCCCTCGGTCAGGTAGGGGCGAATCGGTCCACCGCTGAAAACCGAGCCCTCGGTGTCGGCGCCGACCACGACCAGGTCAGGCTTCTGCTCCTTCAGGAAACGGCCCGCCCCTGAGATGGTGCCGCCGGTCCCCAAGCCGGCGACGAAATGCGTGATGCGGCCCTCGGTCGCCTCCCAGATCTCGGGTCCGGTGGTCAGGTAGTGCGCCTCCGGGTTGGCCGGGTTGGAGTACTGGTCCGGCTTCCAGGCGCCGGGCGTCTCGCGCATCAGACGGTCGCTGACCTTGTAGTAGCTCCGCTCGTCGTCAGGGTCGACGTCGGTGGGGCAGACCACCACCTCCGCCCCGTAGGCGCGCAGCAACGCCCGCTTCTCCTCGCTCTGCTTGTCGGCCATCACGAAGATGCACCGATACCCCTTCACCGCGGCTGCCATGGCCAACCCGACCCCGGTGTTGCCGCTGGTGGGCTCCACGATCACGCCCCCCGGCTGCAGCAGCCCGGCTCGCTCCGCCGCCTCGATCATGGGCAGCGCGATTCGATCCTTGACCGATCCACCCGGGTTGAGGGCCTCCAGCTTGGCCACTATCCGGGGCCTGACCCCCGCCGCCAGCCGATCCAGCGCCACGAGTGGCGTGCCGCCCACCGCCGCGGTGATGGAGGGCAGGATGCCCGGCCGCTCAGCCAGCCTGGGGCTCCAGGGCATCGTCCGGTGCTTCCACCGCCTGGCGCGCTTCCATCTCAGCCAGGTACGCGCCGGGCGTCCCCCACCCCCGGGCGTGCCGAATGATGATCACGGCTGCGCCGAACACCGCCGCGCCCACGCCGATGAGAATGGCCACCGGAATGCCGCCCACCAACCAGTTCCCGGTACGGAAGGTCTCCAGGATGGTCCGCACCGATCCATACCACACGAAATACAGCATCGCGACGTCGCCGTCGTACAGGCGGCGGGCGAAGCGGCGGCCGACCCACAGCAGGACCCCCATCCCGACCAGGTTCAGGAATGCCTCGTAGGCGAACAGGGGATGGAAGAACGTGGAATCAATCGGGTACTGGTCAAGGTTGGTCCAGGGTGGAACGCGGTGGTCCTGGTCGATCGGAATGCCCCACGGCAGGTCGGTGGGCGGCCCGAACAGCTCCTGGTTGACGAAGTTGCCGATGCGGCCGATGGCCTGGGCCAAGAGCATGGCCGGGGCCCCGATGTCGATCCAGCGTAGGAAGTTCAGGCGGTTGATCCGGGTGTAGGCGAAGAGCACGATCAATCCGCCAGCCACCCCGCCCGGGATCCCCAGCCCGCCGTTCCAGACTTGTGGGATGAGCGCCGGGTTGGCGGAATAGAACTCCCACTGGTGGATGACGTGGTAGATGCGGGAGCCGATGATCCCGCCCACGGCGGCGACCAGGAGCATGGTCCACACCCGCTCCGGATCCTCTCCCCGACGCCGCGCCTCGCGCGTGGCCAGCCACGCGGCGACCACGGCCGCCACCGCGAACAGGATGCCGTACCAGTGGATGCTGATGGGGCCGATCCGGATGGCGATCGGGTCGATGAACACTGCCCGCGGATTCTACCCGCAGCCCGGTCGGGCTCGGACTAGCCTGCCCGGATGACAGCCACGGACGATCGCGACGCGTTCGGACGCCCCAAGACCCCGTTGAGCTGGTGGCGGCTCCTGGCCGTCACCGCCTACTGGCTGGCCATCACCGTCCTGTGGGGCGCCATGACCTTCTCGGTCATCCCGCGCCTGGTGGAGTCGCCTGGCGTGCTGGGCCGGGCCGACCATCCGCAGGCGGGCCTGTTCATCGGCATTATCACCACCGCCGGCGTCCTGATTGCCATCGCGGTTCAACCCACCATGGGCGCCATCAGCGACCACACGCGCTCCCGGATCGGGCGACGGAAGCCGTACATCATCACCGGAACCGCCCTGGACCTCGTCTTCCTGGCGTTCGCCGGCTGGGCATTCTGGAACCAAGCCTACTGGCCGTTCGTGCTGGCGGTGGCGCTGCTCCAGTTCAGCAGCAACTTCGCCCAGGGCCCGTACCAGGGCTACGTACCGGACCTGGTCCCCTCCAAACAGGTGGGGGTGGCCTCGGGTCTGCTGGGGGCGGCGAACATCGCTGGCAACATCATCGGTCCCGCGCTCACCCTCCTGTTCATCGGGGTCTTACCCACGGCGCTCGGCTACCCGGAGATCGCCCTCGGTCTGTTCGTGGCCATCGGTCTGGTAGAGGTGGTGACCATGCTGATCACCGTCATCTGGGTACCGGACCGATCGGCGCCGGAGACCAAGCTTTCGATCTGGGAACGAGCGCGTTCGGCGTGGGGCACCGATATCCTGGCTGAGCGGGACTTCGTGTGGGTCATGGTCAGTCGGCTGCTGGTGCTGACAGGTCTCGTAACCGTGCAGGCCTTCGCCGTCTTCTTCCTGGAGAACGTGCACGGCATGTCACCGGACGAGGCGCTGGGTGCGGCCTTCCCCGTACTCATCGCGACGGCCATGGCCGCGCTGCTGGCGGCCGTGCCCGGGGGCCAGATCAGCAGCCGGATCGGCCGCAAGCCGGTGTTGTACGTCGCCATCGCGCTGGGCATGGTGGGTGGCGTGGCCATCGCCTTGGCGCCGGAGTACTGGATGGTGGTGGCGGCCGCGGTGCCCATTGGGATTTGCTCCGGGGTATTCCTGGGCGTGGACTGGGCACTGATGACCGACATCATCCCCAAGGCCCAGTCGGGCCGTTACATGGGCATCAGCAACATCGCCGTGGCCGGTGCCGGGCCGATCGGGACCACTGTGGGCGGGATTCTCACCTTCGTGCTCATCAGCCTCGTCGCCGATACCGAGTTGGCCTGGCGCGGACTGTTCGTGCTGATGGCCGTGGAGCTCCTGCTCGGCGGGTTGGCGCTGCGGCGGGTCCGCGAGCCCATCCGCAGCACCGTCTCGACGTGAGCGGGGCGGCCGGGAAGAGTTCGAGCCGGGTCGGACCGCACCTGCTGGGCGTCACGGTCACCTGGCGGTATCGGTTGGAATGGGTGCTGGTGCGGCTGGTTGCACATTCCCTGTTCCGGGTCACGGCCACGGGCAGGGAGTGGTGGCCGGCCGCTCCCTTCCAACTGACCATCAACCACCACTCGGGCTGGGATCCCATCTTCGTCATGGCCATCAGCCCGCTCCGAGTCCTCGCCACGGCGCCGCGCCTCGCGGGTGGCGAGCCACGCGGCGACCACGGCCGCCACCGCGAACAGGATGCCGTACCAGTGGATGTTGAAAGGGCCGATCCGGAGGGCGATGGGGTCGATGAACACTGCCCGCGGATTCTACCCGCCCTACTCCGCGGTCTCGCCGGAGCACCCTTCACAGTGCCAGCCGGGGCGCGTATCTTTCGGCGTCAGCTCCCCACATGAGGAGAGCCGCCATGAGCGGCGACCGGCCGGCCCTTCCACTGCGAGTGTTGGTGACCCTCTCGGTCTACTGGCTGGGGATCCTCACGATCCAGTACGGGCTGGGAGTCGTTGTCCTGCCCACCATGGTCGAGGACATGGTGGGCCCGAGGAACGCCGGGACCGGGCTGGCTGTGATCAATGCCGTGGCCGTGATCGCGTCCATCTTCGTCCAGCCCACCGTCGGGGTGATCAGCGACTACACCATCACCCGCTGGGGGCGACGCAAGCCGTACATCTTCATCGGCGGCCTGCTGGACGTGGTGTTCCTGTATGGCATCGCCACGGCGAACACCTTCGTCGTTCTGGTGGCCTTCTATTTCCTGATCCAGGTCTCATCGAACTTCGCGCAGGGGCCGTTCCAGGGCTACGTCCCGGACCTCGTCCCCGCGCGGCAGGTGGGCACCGCCAGTGGGTTGATGGGCCTGATGATTGTGATCGGCGCCATCGTGGGGTCGGGGATCGCGATGACCGGGCTGCAGGAGGGAGGATCGCTCTTCGCCGCCACCCTGGCGCTCGGCTTGGTGGAGATCGTCGCCATGCTGATCGTGGTCACCCGGGTTCATGAGGGGACCACCGGACCGAAACGGACGATGTCATGGCCTCGTGTCGCCCGGTCGGCGTGGGGGGCCGACATCCTGCGCGAGAAGAGCGTCCTGTGGCTGCTTCTCGTCCGCCTCCTGTTCCTTGGTGCCGCGGCGGCGGCCACCTCCCTGGGCCTCTACTACTTCCAGCGCACGCACGGACTGAGCAGGGGGGACGCGGGCCAGTTCGTCTTCTTGGCCACCGTCGTCGTGGCCGGGATGTCCGGCCTGGCCTCCCTCCCCGGCGCTCGGCTTTCCGACCGATACGGGCGCAAACGGATCATCTACGCCGGCATGATCCTCACCGGCATCGGCCTGCTCGGGCTGGCCCTGGCGCCCACCCCCGAGCTGGCGGTTGCCCTCTTCGTGCCGGCCGGCATCGGGATCGGTTCCTTCCTGTCGGTGGACTGGGCACTGATGACCGATGTCATCCCCAAGCACACCTCGGCCCGCTACATGGGCATCCTCAATGCGGGAACTGCGATGGCGACTCCGGTGTTCCTGATCGTTGGAGGGTTAACGATGGATGCCGTTGGTCGCCTGGCTGGCGACCCAAGGGCGCCCGGCGGGCCGGTGGCGGCCATGTACGTGGCCATCGGCTTCCTCGTCCTCGCAGCGCTGGCCCTGCACCAGGTCGATGCTCGTCGGCGCGAGCTGGGCGAGGTGGTGGAGCTCGCAGCGGCGTGACCGAGCCCGGCGCCAGCGGTGGGCGACAGATCGGCCCTC
>DASWJA010000037.1:0-4705 GCA_036397375.1 Candidatus Limnocylindria bacterium | reverse complement strand
TGGGGCCTCCTCGAAGAGAGGCATCACATAGCATTCATGCCTTCAGCGAACGAGAGGGAGCAACCGGGCCAGCGGCCTCTGGCCCTTCTGTTCTTTTTTTGTTCTCGACATTGCCGACCGGCCGCGGCAGACTTTCTCCCTCTAGCGGAATCGCGTGCATAGCGGCGCGGCCTTCCTTGCCTCCTCGCCGCGAGCGCATACATTCGGGTGACGGCTCCGTGGCCGCCCTCCCCGACGGATCAGACAAAGCGCATGGCGAAAAACACCCGGCCTGAGCCCGGCAAGTTCATCTCGATCCGCGGGGCGCGGGAGCACAATCTCAAGAATATCGACCTCGACCTGCCGCGCGACAGCCTGGTGGTGCTGACCGGCTTGTCCGGCTCGGGCAAATCCTCGCTCGCCTTCGACACCATCTACGCCGAGGGCCAGCGGCGCTACGTCGAATCGTTGTCTGCCTATGCGCGGCAGTTCCTGGGGCAGATGGAGAAGCCCGACGTCGACCAGATCGACGGGCTGTCGCCGGCGATCAGCATCGACCAGAAGGGCGCCAGCCGGAATCCGCGCTCGACGGTGGGCACCGTCACCGAGATATACGACTACCTGCGCCTGCTGTTCGCCCGGATCGGTCGCATGCATTGCCCGGTGTGCGGCCGGGAGATCGAGCGACAGACGGTCGAGCAGATCGTGGACCAGCTGTACGGGCTGCCCGAAGGGACGCGGGTCCTGGTTCTGGCACCGGTCGTGCGAGACCGGAAGGGCGAGCACGAGAAGGTCCTGGCCGGGGCCCGGCAGGCGGGCTTCGCCCGGGTCCGGGTCGACGGCGAGGTCCGCGACCTCGACGAAGAAATCTCGCTGGCCAAGACCTTCCGCCACACGATCGAGGTCGTCGTCGACCGCCTGATCATCCGCCACGGGCGTCGTGACGACCCGGACGGCGAGCGTCCGGACGCCGCGCGGCTGGCGGACTCGATCGAGACAGGCCTTCGCCTGGCGGAAGGGACCGTGCTCGTCAACGTGCCCGAGAAGGACGCGCCGGGGACGGACCGCCTCTATTCGGAGCGCTACGCCTGCCCCGAGCACGGCGGCTCGTTCGAGGAGCCCGCGCCGCGCAACTTCTCGTTCAACTCGCCCCACGGCGCCTGCCCCGAGTGCACCGGCCTCGGCAGCCGGCTGGAGATCGATCCGGACCTGGTCCTGCCGGATCCGACGCGCTCCATCCGGGAGGGGGCGATCGTCCCGTGGCGGCGGATGGCCGTCACCGACTCCTGGTTCAGCAAGATCCTGGACGCGGTCGCCGTGGCTTACGACTTTTCTCAGGAGCAGCCGGTGGGGGAGCTGAGCCAGGAGGCGCGCGAGATCCTGCTGCGCGGCAACCGCGGCGAGCGGGTGGTCGTCACGTACCGTTCCCGGTCGGGTGCCAGCCACGAGTTCACGACCACGTTCGAGGGCGTCATTCCCAACCTCGCACGCCGACACCGGGAGACCGGCTCGGAGGCGATCCGGACCGAGATCGAGCGCTACATGGCCACCCGCCCCTGCCCGACCTGCGGCGGGATGCGGCTCCGACCAGAGTCGGTGGCGGTCACGGTCGGCGGTCGCAACATCATCGAGACCACCCGACTGTCGGTCACCGAGGCGCTCGAATGGCACCGATCCCTCCCGGGGCGCCTGACGAATCGCGAGAACACGATCGCCCGTCAGGTGCTCAAAGAGGTCCGATCGCGCCTGGGGTTCCTGGTCGACGTCGGGCTCGACTACCTGACCCTCGACCGGGCGTCGGGCACCCTCAGCGGCGGGGAGGCCCAGCGCATCCGGCTGGCGACCCAGATCGGCTCCAGCCTGATGGGCGTCCTGTACATCCTCGACGAGCCGTCGATCGGGCTCCACCAGCGCGACAACGCGCGGCTCATCGCCACCCTGAGCCGGTTGCGGGACCTGGGCAACACCCTGATCGTGGTCGAGCACGACGAGGAGACGATCCGGGCCGCGGACTGGGTGGTGGACATCGGGCCCCGGGCCGGAGAGCATGGCGGGCGTCTCATCCACTCCGGGCCGCTGGACGAGCTCCTCCGCAACGAGCGCTCGATCACCGCCGACTACCTGCGCGGTGACCGATCGATCCCGGTGCCGCGTCGACGCCGCGCCGGGAGCGGGGAGTGGCTGACGGTGCGGGGAGCGGCCGAGAACAACCTGCGGTCGATCGACGTCGGCTTCCCGCTCGGCAGGATGGTGGCGGTGACCGGCGTCAGCGGGTCGGGCAAGTCGAGCCTGGTGACCCAGATCCTGTACCCGGCCCTGGCCCAGCGGCTGCACGGCGCCCGGGAACGGGCCGGCCGGCATGCGGGCCTCGAGGGAGTCGACCGCGTCGACAAGGTGATCGACATCGACCAGAGCCCGATCGGGCGCACCCCGCGCTCGAATCCCGCCACCTATACCGGGCTCTGGGCTCCCCTGCGCGAGCTGCTGGCCGCCGTCCCCGAGTCCCGCCTGCGCGGGTACAAGCCGGGCCGTTTCAGCTTCAACGTCAAGGGCGGCCGGTGCGAGGCGTGCGAGGGGGCGGGGATCGTTCAGATCGAGATGCACTTCCTGCCTGACGTGTACGTGGCCTGCGAGGTGTGCAAGGGCCAGCGCTACAACCGCGAGACGCTCGAGATCCACTACAAGGGCCGCAACGTGGCCGAGATCCTCGAGATGACGGTCGACGAGGCGCTCGACTTCTTCGGCCCCATCCCCGCCATCCGCCATCGGCTCCAGACCCTCCAGGACGTGGGCATGGGCTACGTCCACCTGGGCCAGCCGGCAACCACCCTGTCCGGCGGCGAGGCGCAACGGGTCAAGCTGGCCACCGAGCTGTCGCGGCGGGCCACCGGGCGCACGGTGTACATCCTCGACGAGCCCACCACCGGGCTCCATTTCGACGACGTCGCCCGCCTGCTGAAGGTGCTCGGTCGGCTGGCCGACGCGGGGAACACGGTAATCGTGATCGAGCACAACCTGGACGTCATCAAATCTGCTGACTGGGTGGTTGATCTCGGTCCGGAGGGGGGCGACGCGGGCGGAGCGCTGATCGCGGCCGGGACGCCCGAGGCCGTCGCCGAGGACCCTGCCTCCTACACCGGGCTGTACCTGCGCCGGGTCCTTGGGCTGCCGGAGCGGCTGCGCCCCGCCCGGCGGACTCGGCCCGCGCGGCGCGCGACTGCGGTCTCCGCATGACGCCGGTGCCGACTCGCGACGAGGCCCTGGCGCTGCTCCACGAGTGGAACGCCAACCCGTCGCTGCGCAAGCATGGGCTGCTGGTCGAGGCGGGCGTGCGCGGCTATGCGACCGATGACGGAGGCGACCCGGCAACGGTGGGGTGGTGGGGGATCGCCGGGCTGCTCCACGACCTGGACTACGAGCGCTTCCCCGATCCCGCCACCCACGGGGCGATCGGGGCCGACGAGCTCGCGCGGCTGGGATATCCGGACGACGTCGTCCACGCGGTGCGGTCGCACAACGACACCCTCGGGATCGCGCGCGAGAGCCGCCTGGACCACCTGGTGTACGCCTGCGATGAGCTGGCCGGCTTCCTGGTGGCAGTCGCGCTCATGCGGCCGTCGAAGCAGCTGGCCGATGTCGAGCCGGTCAACGTCCGCAAGCGGATGAAGGACAAGGCATTCGCGCGCGCCGTACCGCGCGAAATGCTCCTGGCAGGGGCCGATGAGATCGGCCTGGCCTTCGACGACCATGTCGCGAACATGGTCCGCTACCTCGTGGCGGTGGCGCCGGAGGTCGGTCTGTAGGTCACGGCGCGGGCCTGCTCCGGCCGGCCCATCATTTCGGCCACGAAGGGCGAGGCCCGGTCGGGGTCGAACGCCAGGACCAGGTTCCGGCGGCAGCGGGTGACGGCGACGTACGCCAGCCGGCGCTCCTCCTCCAGCGTCCGCGCGGGGTCGAGGGCCTCCACCACGGCCCGTCGATTCGGGAACCGATCGATCTCCATCCCGAGCACGACGACGGTGGGCCACTCGCGCCCCTTGGCCCCGTGGACCGTGGCCAGCTCAATTGCGGCATCCGGATCGCGGAGTGCCGTAAGCCGGGCGCGGGCCTCGGCGAACGCCGCCAGGAAGGCGTCGCCGCGACGGTGGCCCACCGCCCAGCCGATGAGCGCATCCAGCGCGGCGTGGTCCTCTTCGCCCATGCGGTCAGCCAGGTCGGCGCGGCGCCAGCCGCGCAGGGCCCGCGCCCGGAGGAGGGCGGGGAGGGGTGGTACCCATGGAACACAGGACGCCAGGTCGGCGAGCAACGCATCCACCGGCTCGGCCTGGAGCGGCGACGGGACGCCCGTGGCGTGCGGGATCCCGCTCCGCAGGAGGGCCAGGATGAGCGGCCCGAGCTCGGCCCGGGTCCGGGCCAGCACCGCCAGGCGCCCGGCGTCGGCGGCCCACCCTGGGAGGACGGCTGCCAGCTCGTCGACGCTGTCCGGACCGCGGAGGGCCCAGGTCGTGATCGGGACCGCGTCATGGGTCTGCGGGCCGGGGACCGCCGCGCGGAGGCGTTTCGGGACCCGCTCGCGGTTGGTGGCGATGAGCCGGTCCGCGGCCGCGACCACCGCTGGCGGGCATCGGTAGTTCACCTCCAGGATCACCCGTCGCGCATCGGGGTACCGATTCGGGAACTCGAGGATGCGGCGGACATCGGCCAGGCGCCAGGCATAGATCGTCTG
>DASWJA010000036.1:0-20406 GCA_036397375.1 Candidatus Limnocylindria bacterium | reverse complement strand
GCCGCGCCGTGGCTCGGCACGCCCCGGGCCGGGATCGACCGCTTTGCTGCCATCCTGCGGGACGCCGGGGTGGCGACCACCGTGCGCGACACCCGCGGCCGCTCGATCGAAGCCGCCTGTGGGCAGCTCCACGCCCAGCTCGCCCGGCGCTCGCTGCAGCCGCAGCCCGAGAGGGAGCTCGTGCTGGCGTGACGGTCCCCACGTCATGACCCCCCGAGCGCCGCACCTGTCGGCGAGCGTCCTGAACGCCGACTTCGCCCGTCTGGGGGAGGAGGTGGCCCGGGCGGCCGCGGGGGGCGTGGATTCCATCCACCTGGATGTCATGGATGGGCATTTCGTGGGAAACATCTCGTTCGGGGCGCCGGTCGTGGCCGCGCTCAGGCCCCACACCGCGATCCCGTTCCACACCCACCTCATGATCGAGGATCCGCTGCGCTACGCCGCCGATTTCGTGGCCGCCGGCAGCGACCTCGTCGTCATCCATGTCGAGGCCACCGATGACCCCGACGCGGTGATCGAGGCGATTCAGCGCGCTGGTCGCCAGGCCGGGTTGGCCCTGAATCCCGAGACGCCGGCCGAGGCGGTCCATCCGTATCTCGAGCGCATCGACCTGCTGCTGGTCATGACGGTGCACCCAGGCTTTGGTCGCCAGCCGTTCCTGACCGACGTCCTGCCCAAGCTCGGATCGCTGGCCGCCGAGGCCACGCGTCGGGGCCTGGACCTGCCGATCGCGGTGGACGGAGGGGTCAACCTGGAGACGATCGGGGCCGCGCACCGTGCCGGAGGAGACGTGCTGGTGGTCGGGTCGGCCCTGTATGAAGAGCGCGGGGACCTGGCTCCGGTCGTCGAACGCTTCCGCGCCGCTGCCCGGATGCCCGCGTGAACGGCCACGCACCTGGCCGCGCGGCGACGGCCGTGCTGTGCCTGGCCGTGGTGGCGGCCTGCAGTGGCCCGGTCCCGATCCTGCCCACCCCTGAGCCGACCCCACGCCCGCTGACGGTGCGGGTGCAGGACACCCTCACCGGAACGCCGGTGTCCGGGGCACGGGTGGCGGTCGGCGGGAGCGGCGCAACCACCGGACCCGAGGGGACTGCGACCGTCAGCGCCCTGGCGGGCAGCGAGGTGATCGCGGAGGCCGATGGGTTCGACCCCGGATCGGGGACCGTCCCGCCCGACGGGGACGTGACGATCACCCTGCGCAACAACACGGTCCGGGGGACCGTCCGTGACGAGGCAGGCGCGCCGATCGTCGACGCCCGGGTGTTCGTCGAGGGCCAGGCGACAGGAGTTCGAACGGGCGAAGACGGGAGCTATGCCCTGCCCGGCGTGCCTGAGTCGGGGACGCTCATCTACAAGGCGCCCGGGCATCGGCTGGGCGTCATCGCCGTCGACGACGTGATGGAAAAGGACGTGACACTGCCCGCGTTCCAGGCGCGCGCCCTGTACGCGCCATCGGCCGTGTTCGAGGGCGCGGGCCGGCTGGACGCCATGTTGGACCTCGTCGATCGGACCGAGGCCAACGCCATGGTCATCGACGTCAAGGAGACCGGCGGGTGGCTCTATTACGCAACCGACCAGGCCGAGGCGCAGGACAGCGGAGCGATCATGGCGTCACCGCTGTTCACGCTCGAGGAGCTCCTGCCAGCCCTCAAGGAGCGGGGGATCTACACCATCGCCCGGGTCGTGGTCATGAAGGACAACACGCTCGGCGTGGCGCGGCCCGAGCTGGCGGTCCGCAACGTGCAGACGGGCGAGCCGTGGACCGACTGGGGGGGAGGGGTGTGGCTCGACCCCGGGAACCCGGGCGTGGCCGAGTACGTGGCGGCCATCGCGGTGGACCTGGCCGAGCGCGGCTTCGACGAGGTCCAGCTGGACTACATCCGCTTCTACAGCGACGGGCCGTACGAGCTGGCCCAGACCAACCTGCCCCACACCCAGTCCTTCCGGCTTCCGACCATCCAGCGCGTGATGCGGGTCATCTCCGATGAGCTCGCGTGGCGCCGCACCTTCCTGGCCGCCGACGTCTTCCCGATCAGCTTCATCGCCACCGACGACCAGGGGATCGGCCAGCGGCCGGAGGTGATCATGCCGTACGTCGACTACTTCAGCCCCATGGTCTATCCGAGCCACTACTACCCGGGCGTGTTCGACATCGCAGAACCCAACGAGCACCCGTACGAGATGATCGATCGCACCCTGGAGATCATGAACCAGCAGGCCGCCGGCCTCCCGCTCCGGATTCGGCCCTGGATTCAGGACTTCGGGTACGGGCCGTTCCGGGCCTACACCGCTGCCGACGTCCGGGCCGAGATGCAGGCGCTGGCCGACAACGGAGCGGAGGGCTGGATGATCTGGAATGCCGCGGCCGAGTTCACCGAGGACGCGCTGGGCGGACCGATCGAGGGCGAGGACTACGCCCTGGTGACGACCGCCGAGATCCCGGAGCCGCCTGGCAGCTCCCCGTCGGGCTCGCCGTAGGTCTATGCGGCTGGTCGTCCAGCGCGTGTCAGGAGCCAGCGTCCGGGCGGATGGCGTCGAGGCGGGGCGGATCGGACGCGGGGCGGTGGTCCTGGTCGGCATGGGGACCGATGACAGCCCCGAGGTGGTGGATCGGATGGCGGCCAAGCTGATCGGGCTGCGTTACTTCGAGGATCCCGCCGGTCGGACCAATCTCTCCCTGGCCGATGTCGACGGCAGGCTGCTGGTCGTCAGCCAGTTCACCCTGCTGGCCGACGTGCGCGGCGGTCGCCGCCCGGGATTCACCGACGCAGCGCCGCCCGCCGTCGCAGAGCCGCTGGTCGAGCGGTTCGTCGCGCGCTTGCGGGAAGCGGGTGCGGAGGTGGCGACCGGCCGCTTCGGGGCGGCGATGGAGGTCGAGCTGGTGAACGATGGACCGTTCACCCTGCTGATCGACTCGGCTCGGGACCTCGGCAGCTAGGCCTTGGTGGCGGTGCGCCGGCAGCGGGAGCAGGCGCGCACGGTGACCGGCTGGCCCTTGCGGACCACGGTCAGGCTCTGAAGGTTCGGCACCCAGCGTCGCCCCGCGCGCTTGCGGTTCATTCCCACCGACTGCGCGTTCCAGCCGGTAATGGGTCGCTTGCCACAGATTTCGCAGACGCGGGCCATTCGGCCTCCACTCACCAAGAAGCCGGCGCCCACCGACGGGCAGCCGGACTGGACCGATGCTAGCACGCTACGATCGAGCCATGCAATCGGGTCCGCGGCGTTCGGCGACCGCCGCTCGCCGAACCGGGATCCCGCCGCGGGCCGTCACTTCGGAGCGTCTCGACCAGCCGATCCGCGAGGTCCTGCCGGAGCTGGGCAGCGGCTTGGCCACGCTTATCCGGCTCGGGATTCACACCCCCCGCCAAGCCCTGCTGTACCTCCCGTTCCGCTACGACGACTTCAGCGATCTGCGTCGCCTGGCCGACCTCAACCCAGGACACAAGCAGTCGGCACGCGTGCGCGTCGAGGACATCCGCTCCGAGCCCGGCTTCGGTCGGCGCGCGCCCCGGACCATCGCCCAGCTCTCGGACGCCTCGGGCAGCGCCGAGGCCATCTGGTTTGGCCGGCGCTTCATCGAGCGCCGACTGCGGGCCGGCGACGAGATCGTGGTCAGCGGCAAGGTCGCCGCCCAGGGCTGGCGGATGCAGTTTGCGAACCCCGAGTTCTCGCCGGCCACCCGCGAGTCGGTCCACACCGCCCGGGTGGTGCCGGTGTATCGACTGGTGGGTGGGGTCACCCTGCGCCGGGTCCGCGAGCTGCTGGCCCGGGTCCTGGATCGGTGCCTTCCGGCGGTGGTAGACCCGCTGCGACCGGGGGAGCGAGTCGGTCTGGTCGACCTGGCGCTCGCCATCCGGACGGCGCATTTCCCCGACGACATGGAGGACCTCCAACCGGCGCTCGATCGCCTGGCGTTCGACGAGCTCCTGGGCCTCCAGCTGACCCTGGCCCAGGCGGCGGCAGCCCGGTCGCATCGCCGTGCGCCGCCCATCACGGTGTCGGTCGAGACGCTGGCCGAGATCCTCGACGCGCTTCCGTTTCGGCTCACCGCCGACCAGGCCCGCTCGGTGGCCGAGGTCACGGCGGACCTCGCCGGCGACGATCCCATGCGGCGTCTCCTGCAGGGCGACGTGGGCTCCGGCAAGACGGCCGTCGCGGCGGTCGCCCTGGCCCTCGTGTGCCGGGGTGGTTGGCAGGGGGCGCTGATGGCGCCCACCGAGATCCTCGCCCGACAGCATCACGACGGGCTGGCCCCCCTGCTCGAGGCCCTCGGCGTGCGCGCCGAGTTCCTGTCCGGCTCCCTGCCGGCCGCCGACAAGCGCCGGATCCAGCGCCGCCTCGGCCGGGGCGAGGCTGACGTGGTGGTTGGGACGCATGCCGTCGTCAGCGCGGGCGTCACGTTCCAGCGCTTGGGGCTGGCGGTCGTGGACGAGCAACACCGGTTCGGGGTCGCCCAACGGGCCGCCCTGCAGGCCAAGGCCGCAGACCTCGAGCCGCACATGCTGGCGCTGACGGCGACCCCGATCCCGCGCACCCTGGCGCTCACGGTCTACGGCGACCTGGCCATCAGCACCCTCCGCCACTCACCGCCCGGCCGGCAGCCGATCCGCACCGAGCTCCGCGACCGGTCTGCGTTGCCGAGGATCGAGTCGTTCATCGCCGACGAAGCGCGCGCCGGGCGGCAGACGTTCGTCGTGGTGCCGCTCATCGCGGAGAGTGACGCGCTGACCGCCGCGTCCGCCGAGACCGAAGCGGAACGGCTTCGGGCCGCGCTGCCGGACCTCCGGATCGACCTCGTCCACGGCCAGCAGTCGGCGACCGCTCGGGAAGCGGCCATGCAGCGATTCGCAGGCGGGGTGACCCAGGTGCTGGTGGCGACGACCGTGATCGAGGTCGGCATCGACATCCCCAACGCCGCGGTCATCGTGATCGAGGACGCAGATCGCTTCGGGCTGGCGCAGCTGCACCAGCTGCGCGGCCGCGTCGGGCGCGGCCCGCATCGGTCCTTCTGCATCCTCGTCTCGGATGCCGCCGACGAGGTGGCGCGGCGCCGGCTCGAGGTGGTCCGCGGGTCGAGTGACGGCTTCGCGATCGCGGAAGCCGACCTCGAGCTGCGGGGCGCGGGCAACGTGCTGGGCACGCGCCAGTCCGGGCTCCCGCCCCTGCGCGTGGCGTCCCTCTTCGATCCCCGCCACCTCGAGCTGGCGGGCCGGGCACGGACCCTGGCCCGCTCGCTGGTCGCGGCCGATCCCACGTTGACGGGGCGTGGGGAGCTGGTGCGCGAGCAACGCGCCTTCGCCCCGCCGGACCCCTCCGGCGACGCGGCCTAGGACGCAGGATGCGGGTTATTGCCGGCTCGGTCCGGGGCCAGCTCCTGGTCGCCCCCAGGGACCGGCTCACCCGCCCCATCAGCGATCGGGTCAAGGAAGCGCTGTTCGGGAGTATCGGCGCCCGGATCCTGGATGCGCGCGTCCTGGACCTGTACGCGGGGAGCGGGGCGATCGGCATCGAGGCCCTGTCGCGGGGCGCCGCGCGGGCGACCTTCGTGGAACGTGGCCGGGCCGCCGTGGCCGCGATTCGGGAGAACCTGGAGCGAACGAAGTTCGGCGACCGCGCCGACGTCCACGCCGCGGACGTGCTCGCGTTCCTGTCGGCGGCCACCGACCCGGCGTGGGATGTGGTGATCCTCGATCCGCCCTACGCGGAGCGTACACTCGACGTGCCGCTTGAGCGGCTCATCCCGCACCTGGCGCCCGGAGGATTGGTGGTAGTCAAGCATTTCTGGCGCACGCCGATACCGTCCGGACTGGGACTGTCCCCGACCCGCAACCGGCGTTTCGGTGAAACGGCCCTGACCTTCCTGGAGGAGGCGTGATGACCCGCGTCGCCGTCTTTCCCGGTTCGTTTGACCCGATCACGAAGGCCCACCTGGACGTCATTCGGCGCGCGGCGGCGGTGTTCGACCGGCTCGTCATCGGCGTCCTGGGCAACCCGCGCAAGGCCCCCCTGTTCTCGGTGGAGGTACGGGTCGCCCTGATCGTGGCCGAGGTCGCCGACCTTGGCCCATCGGTCGTGGTCGAATCCTTCGACGGGCTGACCGTGGAGTTCGCCAAGCGGCACCAGGCGGGCTTCGTGATCCGCGGCCTGCGCGCGATCAGCGACTTCGAGGCCGAGCTCCAGATGGCCCACACGAACCGGCGCCTGGCGCCCGGCATCGACACCGTGTTCCTGATGACGGGGCTGGAGTTCGGCTACGTGTCGTCCAGCCTGGCCAAGGAGGTGGCGGCCTTCGGGGGCGACGTCTCGCCCATGGTCCCACCCGGCGTCGAGGAGGCGCTGCGCCGCGAACGGTCGGTATGACGATGTACGACATCGTCGCCCCGGTGTAGAATCGCCGACAACCGCCGACGGAGGTCATCGTCACGGAC
Source organism: Candidatus Limnocylindria bacterium (assembly GCA_036397375.1). Taxonomy (GTDB): domain Bacteria; phylum Chloroflexota; class Limnocylindria; order QHBO01; family QHBO01; genus DASTEQ01. The sequence continues at coordinate 13,975 of DASWJA010000036.1, read as the reverse complement.
ATCCTGTTCCTCGTCGAGCGACTGGAAGCGCTGGTCGCCACCGGGACGAGGGTCCCGCTCACCAACAACGTGGTCGTCGACCAGGGAGCCGTGCTGGAGCTGGTGGACCAGATCCGGGTCGCCATGCCCGACGAGGTCCGGCAGGCCCAGCGCATCACCGGGGAAGCCGGCCGGATCGTCGAGCATGCGCGCGAGGAAGGGGACGCGATCATTGCGCGTGCCCAGGAGCAGGCCGCTCAGATGCTGGAGGAGCGCGAGCTGGTCCGGCTGGCCCAGCAGCGCGCCGGCGAGATCCTCGAGCAGGCCAACCGCGAAGCCGGCGACGTCAGACACGGGGCGGACGAGTACGCGACCGGCGTCTTGATCCGCCTCGAAGGGGAGGTCACCAAGGCACTGACGAGCATCAAGCACGGGATCGAGATGCTCGACCAGCGGCGGGGATCGGCCACGGTCGACGCGGTGCCCATCCAGCCCGAACCGGAACGCGCAGCCGGCACGCCGATATCGGGGTGACCCGCCTCAGCGTGGCGGGTCTGCTGCGCGAGCCCGCGGGAACCGGGCGGACCGTCGAGCTTGGCCCGCTGGATTGGACCGATCCCACTGCGCCTGGCGGACGGCGGTTACTGGGCAGCTTGCGGCTGCAACGCACGAATCGGGGCATCGTGGTCAATGGGCGGGTTCGGACGCTGGCCCGTCGGACGTGCATCCGGTGCCTCGACGAGTTCGACGAACCGGTCGAGGTGGTGATTGGCGAGGAGTTCCTGCCCAGCGTCGATCCCACCACCGGCGCTGGCCTGGTCATCGGGCCGGCTGATGCCGAGGTGGCGCGCATCGACGCCCACCACGAGCTCGACCTGGGCCAGGTCCTGACCGATGAGCTGCTGCTGGCGGAGCCGATGCATCCGCTGTGCCGGTCCGACTGCCGCGGCCTGTGCCTGGAGTGTGGACGGCGACTCGAGGACGGGGCGCACGAGCATGCGCAACCCTCCATCGACCCGCGGCTGGCGCCCCTAGCCGACTGGAAGCCACCCACTGAGTGAGGCGGTGGTGACCGGAGCAGGCCGCGGCTATACTGCGGCGTCCTCAACCTAGGTCCAACAGGAGTGCCGCGTGGGCGTCCCGAAGCGTAAGGTCTCGAAGTCGCGTCAGGGCGAACGGCGCGCCCATCTGGCCCTGCGGGCCCCGACGCTGGTCGAGTGCGACCACTGTCACGAACTGAAGCGCGCCCACACCGTGTGTCCGACCTGCGGCTGGCACAACGGCCGCGAGGTGGTGCCCCCGCCGGCGCCCACTCCGACCGAGAGCGGCCGCTAGCCGTCCGCGCGATGCGCATCGCGGTCGACGCGATGGGCGGCGACCTCGCCCCGCGCGAGGTCGTTCGGGGAGCGATCAACTACGCCGCGACGCATGCCGATGAGGTGATCCTCGTCGGCGACGTGCCGCGTCTCGAGCGCGAAGTGGCGGAGTACGGGCGCGGCCGGCCCGCCAGCGTCTCGTTCGTCGACGCGCCCGAGGTGGTCGGGATGGGGGAGTCCCCGGCTGCCGCCATCCGCCGCCGCCGGTCCTCGATCCGGGTGGCCACCGACCTTGTCCGGGACGGCGGCGCCGATGCGGTTGTCAGCGCGGGCTCCACCGGCGCGACCATGGCCGCCGCCATCTTCCGCCTGGGACGCCTGGAGGGGATCGACCGGCCGGCCCTGCCCGCCTATTTCCTGACCCCGTCCGGCCCGCTGGTGCTGCTCGACGTCGGGGCCAACGTGGACTGCGAGCCGCACAACCTGGTCCAGTTCGCGGCCATGGGGTCGCTGTATGCGGAGCGTGTCCTCCACGTCGCGTCGCCACGGGTCGCGTTGCTGAACATCGGGGAGGAGCCCGAGAAGGGGGACGCCCTGACGCGCGAGGCCTATCTCCGGCTGCGGGCGTCCGACCTGCACTTCGTCGGCAACGTCGAGCCCCACGACCTGGCGGGTCACGTCGCCGACGTCGTGGTGTGCGACGGGTTCGTGGGCAATGTCATGGTGAAGCTCACCGAGGGGCTGACCTCGTACATCTTCCGCTCCATCCGCGAGGACCTCCTGCGGGGCCTCGTGGCGCCGCTGGCCGTGCTGGCCCTGCGGCCCGGAATCGATCGGCTCCGGCATCGGTTCGACTACGAGCAGTTCGGAGGGTCGCCGCTGCTCGGGGTGCGAGGGGTGAGCATCGTGACCCACGGCCGCGCCAAGGCGCGGATGGTCGAGAACGCGATCCGCGTCGGCTCCGAGGCGGCAGCGGTGGACATACCGGCCGTCATCGCGGACTGGAGCCGCCGGCATCCGGGGTTGTTCGGCGAGGCGCCGCTCGAGGTCGCGGCCGAGGAGACGACCGCCGTACCCGTGGAACCCGCACCCTAGGGTGGCACGCCGCGAGCGGGCGTCGTTGCGGGCCCGCCGCCTGGCCCTGCTGGCGCTCTTCGAGGCCGAGTTTCCGCCCCAGCAGGCGGGGCCTGCGATCGAGCGGCTGGCGGCCGACTGGGGGACCGAGCCGGCCCTCGTTGACCACGCTCGCGCAATCGTGTCGGGGGTCGCCCGACACCAGGCCGCGCTGGATGCGGAGATCGTCGCCCGGGCTCCGCGGATCCCCCTCTCGGAGCTTGGCCGAGTCGAACGGTCCATCCTCCGGAGTGCCCTGTTTGAGGTGCTATACTCCGCCGCGATTCCGAGCGGTGGGACGATCCGGGACGCCGTGTCTCTCGCTCGAACCTACGCCGGGGACTCGGCCGCCCGACTCGTCGGAGGCGTCCTCCGAAGCGTGGCAAGACCCGCACCTGAGGGAGACGAAGGGTGACCGACGGCACCACGTTCGACCGGCTCAAGAAGATCATCGTTGAGCAGCTCGGCGTTGAAGAAAACGATGTGACGCCGGAGGCGGCATTTGTCGAGGACCTGAACGCCGACTCGCTTGACCTGGTCGAGCTCATCATGAGCCTCGAGGAAGAGTTCGGCATGGAGATCTCGGACGAGGATGCCGAGAAGATCCAGAAGGTCTCCGATGCCGTCGAGTACATCGAGGAACGCCAGCAGTAGGTTCCCCCCGTGACCTCACCCACCATCCACGAGCTGGGTGAGCAACTCGGCATCGCCCTTCATGACCCGGACGCCATCCGACAGGCATTCACGCATGCCTCGTTCGCCAACGAGAACCCGGGCCTGGTGGCCGGCAACAACGAGCGCCTCGAGTTCCTGGGGGATGCGGTGCTGGGTCTCATCGCCAGCCGTCTGCTGTATGCCCGCTTCCCAGAGGCGGATGAGGGGCGCCTGACCGCCCACCGCGCCGTCGTGGTCAACCGGGCGGCTCTGGCCGGCCTGGCCCGGGACCTGTCCCTCGACCAGCACCTCCTCCTGGGCCGCGGCGAGGTCGAGGCGGGCGGCGCGCGACGCCCGTCGCTGCTGGCGGGTGCGTTCGAGGCCCTGGTGGGGGCCGTCTATCTCAGCGAGGGCCTGGAGGCGACCGAGGCTGCTTTCGCACCGCTTCTCGTGTCGCTTCTGGCACCCTCGGATGCCGACACGCCGAAATCGGCCAAGAGCCGGCTCCAGGAGTGGAGCCAGCGACAGCACGGCACGCGCCCGTCATACCGGCTGGTCCGATCCCAGGGACCAGCGCACGCCCAGGAGTTCACGGTAGAGGTCGTGGTCGGCACTGAGTCTTTGGGAACCGGGGACGGCAGCAGCCGGCAACGGGCCGAGGAGCGGGCCGCGCAGGCCGCCCTCGACAAGCTGACCGCGGGGACGCCATGAGTCGGTTGCAGGAGCTCCGCTTGCACGGCTTCAAGAGCTTCGCCGAGCCCACCCGGTTCACCTTCGAGCCCGGGGTCACTGCGGTCATCGGGCCCAACGGCAGCGGCAAGAGCAACATGGCCGACGCGATCCGCTGGGTGCTGGGCGAGCAGTCGAACCGGTCACTCCGCACGCGCCGCGCGGATGACGTGATCTTTGCCGGTTCCGAGGCCCGTCGCCCGATCGGCATGGCCGAGGTTGCCCTCACCCTGGACAACCACGACGGCTGGCTGCCGATCGAGTTCGAATCCGTGACGATCACGCGCCGGGCGTATCGGTCCGGAGATCCCGAGTACCTGATCAACGGCTCACGCGCACGGCTGCGCGACGTGGTCGAGCTGCTCGCCGCCGGGCGACTGGGGGCCAACGAGCTGGTCGTGGTGGGGCAGGGGACGGTCGACGCGGCGCTGTCCCTGCGCCCGGACGAACGGCGCCAGCTGTTCGAAGAAGCGGCCGGCGTCAAGTCACTCCAGGTCCGGCGCAACGAGGCGCTTTCGCGGCTGGCCCGGGCGCGCGACAACCTGACCCGGGTCTCGGACCTGGTCCGCGAGCTGCGGCCCCAGGTACGACGGCTGGCCCTCCAGGCCGAGCACCAGGAGGCGCATGACCGCCTCGGAAGCCGGGCGCGGGCACTCGTCCTCGAGCACCACGCCCGCCGGGGCCAGGTGCTGCAATCGAGCCTGGGCGAAGCGCGTCGTCGCGCGGCCGCCGTGACCGCGGACATCGAAGCCGAGCGGGCAGCCCAGGCCACCGGTCGCCAGGCGGTTGAGCAGGCCGAGGAGCGCTATTGGGCCGGGGAACGCGAGAGCAGCCAGGCGTCATCCGACTGGGAGACGGCCCGCGAGGCCGTGATCCGGGCCGAGGGGCGGCATGACTCCCTGGTCGAGCGCGACCTGGACCTCGCAGCGGAGGCCGATCGGGCCAGTCGCGAGCTCGTTGAGCTGACGGCCGAGGAACCGATCACCGGAGAACCGTCCAGCGCTGGGCTGGCTGATCTGCCTCGCGACAGCGCGTCCGCCGCACAGCAGCTCTGGCACGAGGCCGCGGAGCGGGCCCGGGAGGCCGACGGGGAGCTCCTCGCGGCCGAGGAGGCCCTCGCCACGGTGCGTGGACGGGAGGCTGACCGGCTGGCGGAAACGGGGCATGCAGCCGAGCGCGCTGCCGCCATGGCCGCGCGCAGCGCGGGCCTTGAGCGGGAGCGGGAGGCCGCTGAAACCGCCCTCACGGCGGCCATGGCGACCGTCGCCGGGCTGGACGAGCTCCGCCGCGTGGCCGCCGTTGATCTGGAAGGGGCCGAGGCTCGGATGGCGCTGGCCGCCGAGCAACGCGAGACGGCCGCCGCCGAGGGGACCCGTGCCGGCGTGGCGCTGGCCGAGCTCGACGAGCGGGCGGCCCGGATCGAATCTGACCTGGCCGAGCTGGAGGCAGCCGGGGCCGACGCCACGAACGACCTGGTCGACCGCCTCAGGGCGGACGGCTGGACCACGCTGCGTGACGGGCTCCGACCGGTTCCGCCCGACGTGGCGGTGGCGGTGGCCGCCGTCCTGGGTGACGTCGAGCGCGCCTTCCTATGGCGGCCGGGAGCCGACGCGGCGGTGGCCGACACCTCGGGCGATGCGCATCTCGTGCGCCCGGCCAACGGCACGCCGCCTGGACGCGAGGCGGCCCTGGGGGCCGTGGGCGCAACCCAGACCCTGGCCGAGGTGCTGGGGGAGCAGGTCGCGCCGGACGTCCTGCATCGGACCGTGGTCGCCCCCGGCATCGAGTCACTGTTGGAGGGCTGGCCGCGCCTCCCCGACGGATGGGCGGCGGTCACGCTGTCCGGCGACCTGGCCGACGCGCGCGGGGTGGTCACCGTTCGCGGCCGAGCCGGTGAGCTCCGAGCTCCGCCCAGCCGCGCCGCCCGGCGCGCCGACCTGGTCAGCCACACCGCGCGCCTTGAGGTCGACCTTGGCGCGGCCCGCGAACGGCAGGCGACGGCGAGCGCCGCGCTCCAGCGCGCCAGCGCCGCCGCCGATGCCGCCCAGGCGGCAGTCGAGGCGGCGCGCATCGGCAAGCGGCGGGCGGATGAGGAAGCGGCCATGGCGGATGGCAGGCTGATGCGCGTGACCGGCGAGCGGGACGCGTTGGTCGCTGAGCTGGCCGCCCTCCCTGCCACGCCGGCCATTCCCGCGCTCCCTGCCGACCTCGAACGGGAGCTTGCTCGGCTCGAGGCGGCGGCGCTCGAGGCGCGTGCCCGGCGCGACGTGGCCACCGCCGAACGAGACGCTGCTCGGGACGCGTGGCATCGCGCCGTGCTGGTCGCGGATGCCCAGGACGCCGAGACAGTGGACCGCCGCACCACGGACGCTCGGCATGCCGAGCGGCGTGATCAGCTCGCGCAGCGGCTGGCACGCCTCACCGCCGAGCGGGAGACCCTGGCAACCGGGTTGGCGGAAGCGTCAAGCACGCTGACGGCCGTCCGGACGGCGGAGGCGGCGGCGGCCGACGCGCGTTCGCGCGCGGAAGAAGCCCGGGCCATGGAGCGGCAGATCCTCCTGGACGCCGAGCGCCAACTCGGCGGGGGAAGTGGCCGCCTCGCGGAGCTCGAAGGCGCCCGGCAGGAGGTCGTGGCCGAGGTTTCGCGACTGGACGAAGCGCTGGCCGGGCTGGATCGCGAGCGCGAGCTCTCGCTCGAGGGACTGCCCGAGCCTGCAGACGCGGAGGCGCCGAGCGGGGACCATGAGCCAACCCCCGACCGTCTGGCCGACGACGATCTGGCCGAGGAGATGCGCAAGACCCGCCGCACCCTGCAGCAGATCGGATCGGTCAATCCGTTTGCGATCCAGGAGCATCGAGAGCTGTCGACCCGGCTGGAGGAGCTGAGCGCCCAGGAGACGGACCTGCGGGGAGCTGCCGAATCCACCGAGGCCCTGATCGCTCGCCTGGACCTGGAAATCGGCCAGCAGTTCCAGGCAGCCTTCGCCGCCATCGGGCAGCGGTTCGACGAATACTGTCAGCTGCTGTTCGCCGGCGGGAGTGCCACGCTCGAGCTGACCCAGGACGCGGAGAGCGAGGCCCCGGGCGGGATCGAGATCGCGGTACGGCCCCCGGGCAAGCGGCTCCAGCGGCTGGCCATGCTCTCCGGCGGGGAACGCGCCCTGGCCGGCGTCGCGCTGCTGTTCGCCATGCTGAGCGTGAACCCGGTGCCGTTCTGCATCCTGGACGAGGTCGACGCGGCGCTGGACGAGGCCAACATCACCCGCTTCGCCGATGCCCTGCGACGCCTGGCCCAGACGATCGACTTCGTGGTCATCACCCATAACCGGGCCACCATCGAGACCGCGGACACGATCTACGGGGTGACCATGACCGATGCGGCCGTCAGCGGGGTCCTTTCGCTTCGGTTGGCCGATCTGCCGGTCGAAGTCAGCGCCTGACCGATGACGGCGATGTCGCGACTCGGCTCGGGCCTCGGCGCACGGTTGCGCACGGCCCTGGGAGCCGACCGCGCTGCGGACGAGGCGGGGTGGGCAGAGGCGGAGGAGGCGCTCGTGGCGGCCGACCTCGGTCCACGCCTGGCGGCCGAGATCGTCGTGGGTGCGCGGGAGCGGACCGCTCGCGGCGAAGCGTCAGCCAGTGCCGCGATTGCGGCCGAGCTCGGGGAGCGGCTGCGGCGCGTGCCGGATCAACCGTTCGAGGTCGGCCCACCACCGGCGGTCATCATGGTCGTGGGCGTCAACGGGAGTGGCAAGACCACGACCGCGGCCAAGCTGGCAGCCCGATTTCAGAAGGAGGGTCGCAGCGTGCTCCTGGCCGCGGCTGACACCTATCGCCCGGGCGCCGTGGAGCAGCTTCGGCTGTGGGGGGACAGGCTGGGCATGGGGGTCGTGGCCCAGCGCGCGGGGGCCGACCCGGCCGCGGTGGCGTTCGACGCGGTGGCGGCAGGCGTGGCCCGCGGGACCGACGTCGTCATCGTCGATACGGCCGGGCGTCTGCAGACCGCCCGCGATCTCATGGCCGAACTGGCCAAGGTGCGGCGCGTGATCACCCGTCAACGACCTGACCAGCCACGTCACGTCCTCCTCGTGCTGGACGCAACCACGGGCCAGAACGGGCTGTCTCAGGCGGAGACCTTTCTGGCCCAGGCCGGGGTGACCGGGATCGTGCTGGCCAAGCTGGACGGGACGGCCAAGGGTGGGGTAGCGTTGGCCGTCGCCGATCAGTTCGGGATCCCCATCGCTTTCACCGCCTTTGGCGAGGAGCTTGCCGATCTGGCGCCGTTCGACCCCGACGCCTATCTCGACTGGCTGCTGGCAGCCTGACCCCGGGTCCGAGCGTCTGACGCTGGAAACCCTGTCGGCTCGCCTCCAGGCCATCGCCGCGCGCCTGCGTGGACAGGCGCGGCTGACCGAGGCGGACCTGGACGCGGCGCTGCGCGAGGTGCGCCTGGCGCTGCTGGAAGCCGACGTGCACTTCCGGGTCGTGAAGACCTTCGTGGCCCGCGTTCGGGAGCGCGCCATCGGCACGGCTGTCCTCGACGGCGTCCGGCCCGGCCACCAGGTCGTCAAGCTGGTCCATGAGGAGCTGGTGGAGATCCTGGGCGGGGAGCGTCACGCCCTCCGGCTCGGACCACCCAACCCGGCCGTGGTGCTGCTCGTCGGTCTGCAGGGATCAGGCAAGACGACATCGGCCGCCAAGCTCGCCGTCCGCCTGCGACGCGACGGCCATCGGCCCTTGCTGGTCGCGGCCGACCCCTACCGGCCAGCCGCCGTGGAACAGCTGGTCCGGCTCGGGGAGCAGGTGGGCGTCGAGGTCGTAACCGGCCCGACCGGGACCCTTCCAGCGGCGATTGCCGAGGCGGGCCTGGTCGCCGCCCGCGGCGAGCGAGCGGACGTGGTTATCGTGGACACCGCCGGACGCCAGCACGTCGATCAGCCGATGATGGCCGAGCTCGAGGGTCTCGTGAGCGCCCTCCAGCCGGCCGACTCGCTGTTGGTGGTGGATGCCATGACCGGGCAGGAGGCGGTGCGCGTGGGCGAGACCTTTCACGCCAGACTGCCGATCAGCGGCCTGATCCTGACCAAGATGGACGGCGATGCCCGTGGCGGGGCGGCGCTCAGCATCCGGAGCGTGACCGGCGTGCCCATCGCCTACGTCGGGACCGGGGAGGGCATGGATGCGCTCGAGGCCTTCCACCCGGACCGCCTGGCGCAGCGCATCCTGGGCATGGGGGACATCGTGACCCTTGTTGAGCGGGCCCAGGAAGGGGTCGACCGCGAGGAGGCCGAGCGGACGGCCCAACGCATTCTTGAGTCGCGGTTCACATTGGATGACTTTCGGAGCCAGCTCCAACAGGTGAAGCGGATGGGACCCATCGGCCAACTGCTCCAGATGGTCCCCGGCGCGGCGGGACTTGCCGGCGCGGCCCAGGCCGCCGTGGATGACGGGGAGCTGCGGCGGGTGGAGGCCATCATCGACTCCATGACGCCAACCGAGCGCCGCGAGCCGCACCTCATCAAGGCCGGCCGTCGGCGCCGCATCGCGGCCGGGAGCGGAACCAGCGTGGCCCACGTGAATCGGCTCCTGCGGCAGTTCGAAGAGATGCAGAGGCTCGTTCGCCAGCTCGGAGGTGCCGGGGCACGACCCAGGCAGGCGCCGCGGCTGCCCGGTCGCTGATCGCCCGTTCGGGCCAGACGCGCTATCCTGTCGCGGCGCTCGGCTCTTCGTCCGCCCCTCATGGCATCCCGCCGCAGCGTCACGCAACGTCCTCAGAGACAGAAGGAACCACCACGTGGCCGTTCACATCCGGCTGACGCGCGTGGGGGCCACCAGGCGGCCCTCATATCGCGTCATCGCGATCGACAGTCGGCGCTCGCGTGACGGGCGCGCGCTTGAGATCCTGGGCTTCTACGACCCGCTCACCGATCCCATCACGGTCAAGCTGGACGACGAGCGGATCGCGAATTGGATGGCCCGGGGTGCGCTGCCCTCGGCCGCCGTTCAGCGGCTGATGAAGGTCGCGGTCGCCGGCCCCGTGCTGAAGCGGAAGCCCGCTCCAGCCGCTGCCGAAGGTGTGACTGCGAAGCCGCGCCGCGCGTCCCGAGCGAAGCAGCCCGCCGCTGAGGCGGCAGAAGCGGTGGCAGAGACTGCGGCACAAACCGCGCCCCCCGAGACGGCTGAAGTCACCGCAGAAACCACCCCACAGCCCACTGCCGAGAGCACGGCAGAAACCGCAGCAGAAACCGCAGCCGAGACTGAGCAGGCAACGGGAGAACCTGCGGCCGAGACTGAGCCAGAGGCCGCCGCGGAGGCCGTGGAGGCCGAGGCAGAGCCTGCGCAACCCGAGGCCGAACCCGTGGAAGGGACTGAGCAGGCCGAGGCATGAAAGCATTCCTGGAGTACATCGCGCGCTCCCTGGTCGATCATCCCGACGCGGTCGAGGTCGATGTCGAGGAGGGCGAGGGCGAAGTCACCCTGACGCTGGTCGTAGACGAGCGGGACATGGGTCGGGTCATCGGCCGCGACGGCCGGATCGCCAACGCGATCCGGAGCCTGCTCCGCGTCATGGGCGCTCGGGACGGCCGGCATGTCGAGCTCGACATCGTCGCCCACGAGTGAGCCGTTGGCGGTCGCCCGCGTGATGGGCGTCCGCGGCCTGGAGGGAGATCTGCGAGTCATGGCGCTGACGGACGTGCCGGACCGCCTGATCGTGGGCGCTGCCGTCGTGGTCGAGGGTGAGAAGGCTCCCCGGCAGATCACGCAGTTGGGAACCTCGCGCCTCGGTCCTGTCCTGCGCCTCGAGGGCATCTCCGACCACGCCATGGCGACCGCCCTCATCGGCCGCCATCTGACGGCGACCGAACCGCCTGCCCCGCTCCCCACCGGAACGTTCTGGTGGCATGAGCTGGAGGGCCTCGAGGTGGTTGACCCCCAGGGACAAGTCCTCGGCCGGTTGGAGGAGGTCTTCCGCGCTGGAGCCAACGAGGTATACCGGGTGATCGGGCCCGACGCCGAGTTGCTGGTCCCCGCGCTCCGATCCGTCGTGCTCGACATCGACCTGGACGGCGGACGCATGACGATCCGCGACCCGTCCGCCTGGCTGGAGGAGGTCTGATCCGTGGCTCCGGCGCCCAGTCTGCAGATCGACGTGATCACCTTGTTCCCGGAGTTGTTCCGCCCGGTCCTGGCCAGCGGTGTCGTGGGCCGCGCCATCGAGAGGGGTGTGGTGGCCGTGGAGCTGCACGACCTGCGCGAGCACGGGCTCGGTCGGCACCGTTCCGTTGACGACACCCCGTATGGCGGTGGAGCCGGGATGGTCCTCCGGCCAGAGCCCCTGGCAGCCGCCATCGGACCGTTCCGCGCGGCGGGCGTCCCGGTCATCCTCCTTGACCCCGCCGGTGAGCGGCTGACCGATGGGCTGGCCCGGGAGCTTGCGCGCGAGTCCCGGCTGGCGCTGGTCTGCGGCCGATATGAAGGGGTCGACGAGCGGGTCCGGGCATCGGTGGACCGCGAGGTGACCATCGGCGACTACGTGTTGACCGGCGGCGAGCTGCCAGCCATGGTCGTCATCGACGCCGTAAGCCGTCTCGTGCCGGGAGTCATCGACCCCGCGTCCTCTGCCGGCGACTCGTTCGCGGGCGGCCTGCTGGAGCATCCGCAGTACACCCGGCCCGAGGAGTTCGAGGGCATGCCCGTGCCGTCCATCCTCCTGTCCGGCCACCATGGCCAGGTCGATGCCTGGCGGCGCGGGGAGGCCCTGAGACGGACCCTCGAACGCCGGCCCGACCTGCTCGACGATGCGCCCCTGACCGATGCGGACCGACGGGAGATCGAACGCCTTCGATCCATCGACCCGGCGGCCGAATGACTGAGGCCGGCCTTGTTGGCGCCGATCGGCGGCTGCTATACTTCCTTTCGTTCGCGGCCGCTCCGGCGGTCGCGTTGTTGCGTCAGCCACCAGCTGGCAATCCGGCGCTAAGCCGGCCGTAAGCGAGGATCGCGAGCATGGACCCCATCCAGGAGCTGGAACGTGAGCAGCTCCGCGACGTGCCGCAGATTGCGCCCGGTGACACCGTGCGCGTCTCGGTCAAGGTCGTCGAGGGTAGCCGCGAGCGGATCCAGGTCTTCGAGGGAACCGTCATGCGCATGCGCGGCGGCGGCCTGAATCAGACCATCACCGTGCGTCGCATCAGCAGTGGCGTGGGTGTGGAACGCACGTTCCCGGTCCACGCTCCCCGCGTCGACAAGATCGAGGTCGTCCGCCACGGTATCGCGCGTCGCGCCCAGCTCTACTTCCTACGCGGCCGGATCGGCAAGGCTGCCACCCTCCGCGAGCGTCGCCCCACACGCTGACCTGATGAGCGCCAGGGCCTCGGCCCTCACCGCTCGCCGGCGCCCCGTCCACCGACCCCGCGACGCCCACCTGGGCCACGAATACGAGCTGCGGCGCGCCGGCTTTCGGAGCATCGCGGGCCTGGACGAGGTCGGCCGGGGTTCGCTGGCCGGGCCGGTCGTGGCGGCGGCCGTCATCCTGCCGGCCCGTCCTCGAATCCGGGGCCTGCGGGACAGCAAAGTCCTCGCCCGCTCGCGCCGTGAGTCGCTATACGAAGAGATCGTGGCCCGCGCGGACGCGATTGGGGTCGGCTGCGTGGAGGTCGAGGTCATTGACCGGATCAACATCCTGGAAGCCACGCGGCTGGCCATGCGCGAGGCGCTGGCCCATCTCCCCCGACCACCGGATCACCTGCTCATCGATGCCCTGACCATTCGCGAGGCGGCGTACCCGCAGCGCGCGATCATTGACGGAGACGCGATCTCGGCCTCGATTGCCGCCGCGTCCATCGTGGCCAAGGTCACGCGTGACCGCATCTGCGACGAGATGGATGCCCACTTCCCGGGCTACGGCTTCGCTCGACACAAGGGCTACGGGACGCGCCGGCATTACGCGGCGCTCATCCGCGAGGGGCCCTGCGCGTGGCACCGTCGCTCGTTCGCACCCATCCGGATGCTGCTGGCCGGCGTCCAGCTGCCGCTGGACCTGGAGTTTGCGGACCTTCCCCTGGTTGACGAGGCCGCGTTCGAGCCCAGCGACGACTGAGCTATGCCCGATCCTCGTCATGAGCTGGGACGCGCCGCGGAGCGCGCCGTCGCCGACTGGCTGACGGCTCACGGGTGGGGGATCCTGGCGGCCCGCCACCGATCCTCGGAGGGCGAGATCGACCTCGTCGCCCTTGACCCGGATCGGTGCCTCGTGGCGGTCGAGGTCAGGCTCCGCAGCACCGGTCGAGCCGGCGACGCCGTCGCGTCGATGCGTCCTCGGCATCTCCGACGGGTACGTGCCGCCCTGGTGGCGTTTTCGCGCGCCGAGGCCATCCCGCATGACGGTCTGCGCGTCGACCTGGTGGCCGTCGTCCCCGGGCCGCGCCATCGAACGTGGCGGCTGACCCGCGTGCCGGCGGTCGACGCCTGGTGACCCGCCCTCAGCGGCTGAAGATCTGTTCCAGGGCCAGGATGCTGTCGATGTACGGAACGGTGGACACCAGGACGCCGATCTGGTCGACCGAGGTCATGCCCTGGAAATACGCGGCCAGGGTCTTCGCCGTGTCGCCTTGGTATCGGTCCAGGTAGTAGGCCAGGAGACGGACGCCTGCGCGGGCATTCCATCGCGGATCGTCGATGGCGGGGGCCTCGTGGAGCATGGAGCCCGCCACCCAGTCAGCCGTGTCGGGCATGAGCTGCATGATCCCCAGCGCGCCCGCGCCTGACACCACACCCGGCTGCCAGCCGGACTCGTGCCAGGCCACGGCCAGGACGAAGGGGCCCGGGACCCCGAACTCGCTCGCAGCCGCGAGGAGGATCCCGCGCGCCTCGGTCCGTTGCGCGACCTTGGCGGCCATGTCCGCCGGCATGCTCGAGTTCGTGACGGCAGCAGGAGCGGACGCCGGTGCTGATGCGCCGGGGATCACCAGTCGCTGACCGGTGCGAATAAATGACGGGTTGGCCAGCAGGTTCACCTCCACCAGCGTCTCGACCGTGGTGCCGTACAGGCGCGAGATGGCCCACAGCGTCTCGCCCGCCTGCACGACGTGCTCCCGGATGGGGGCGGGGGCAGGCGGTGCCGGTTCGGCGGCCGGCTGCGGCGGAGACGCCAACTGAGGAATGGCCAGCGTCTGGCCGATCCG
>DASWJA010000035.1:0-6962 GCA_036397375.1 Candidatus Limnocylindria bacterium | reverse complement strand
GTCGGGCCTCGGGCCGAGGCGTCAGCCATTGGCCGGAAGCCTCTCCAGGATCCGCGACTCGATCTCGAGGATCAGGTGTTCGAGGCGCTCGATGCGATCCAGGATCTCGGTCTTCCCGCGGAGCAACTCCTTGTTCTGCTGCTCGGCGACATCGGTTTCTTCCGAGGCATGTTCGAGGGTCAGGCCGTCACGAGCTGCCTGGCGGTTTCCGGCCACCCAGATGGCCACGATCACGGTCTGAAGGACGATGAAGCGCCAGCTGCCGATGAATGTCGTGGCGCGGTCGGCGATCCGCGCGCCCCGCGGAGCATCATCGATGTGGGCGATGTTCACCGGGTGGCGGTGGGCGTGCCGGCGGGCGGCGGGAGTCGCAGAGCCCATGGTCCAAACCTCAGCTGCGGCGTTCAGCCCAAGGCTAGCGTTCCGGTCAGGCTGGGGCGCTCTCTCCCGACGACGTCGCCGGCACCGGAGCCGGTGCCTCGTACAGACCCAACTTGGCCACCGCCCGCTGGACCGGAGCCGGGGCCCACCAGTTCAGGCGACCCATGACCCGCATGAAAGCGGGCACCAGCAGACCGCGCACGATGGTGGCATCGATGAGCACCGCGAGCGCCTGGGCGAAGCCGATCGCTTTCAGGAAGAGCACGTCCGATAGGGCGAAGGTCGCGAACACGACGACCATGATCAGCGCCGCCCCGGTGATGATCCCGCCCGTGATCCCGATCCCCTCCGCCACGGACTGGGTGTTGTTGCGGGTCGCCACCCACCGCTCGCGGATCCGCGACAGGAGCAGCACTTCGTAGTCCATCGACAGCCCGAACAGGATCGCGAACATCAGGATCGGGAGCCACGCCCCCAGCGAGCCGGTGGCTTCGAAGCCGAGCATGCCCTGCAGGTTGCCGTCCTGGAAGACCCACACCAGGGCGCCGAAGCTGGCGCTGATCGAGATCAGGCTCATCAGGACCGCCTTCACCGGCAGGAAGACCGATCCGAAAGTCAGGAACAGGACCACCATCGTGATGGCGATGACGATGGCCACCGCCACCGGCACGCTGGCGCGGAAGCTGTCCATGAAGTCCGCCGAGCGGGCGGCCAGTCCGGTCACCCCGACCGTCGAGCCCGGCGGGTCCGGCACGTCTCGCACGTCTGCCACCAGGCCGCGGCCGGCCTCCGTGTCGGGCAACAGGGTCGAGAACACAGTGACCTTGGCCGTGTCGCCGGCGACCGATTGCGCCACCCAGTCGTCCAAACCCGCGGGCCATGCCTCGCGAGGCGCCGACAGGAGGGCGAGGTACTGGTCGGCGGGAGTGCCTGGCGGCGGGTCCAGGACGCTCTCGATGCCCTGAATGTCGGGCAGCGCCGCGACTTCGTCGACGTAGGCCTCCAGATCGGCCAGCCGCTGGGGCGTCAGCCCGCCATCGGTCAGGTCGGCGACAGCGGCGTACGTAACCGCAGCCAGCATGGGGTCGGCGTCACCGCCGGGGAACTCGTCGCGGAGGATGATGAAGCCCTGCTTGGCCGGGGTGTCGGGCAGGTCTTCCAGGTTGCCGCCGGTCGACAGCTGGATGTGCAGGAACGGGATGCCGGCCACCAGGAGCAGGACCAGGATGGGCGCGCCGATCAAGACCGGCCGGCGCATGACCCGCCCGGCGACCCGGGACCAGAACCCGTGCCCGCGGCGCCGCTCCGCTTCCACCGGGTCGACCTCCACGAACCGGAGGAACGCCGGGACCGGGATCCGCAGCCGGTTCACGCGGTGACCCAGCATCCCGAGCAGGGCGGGCAGCACGGTCATGGCGTAGACCAGGGTGGCCACCACCACGACGACCCCCCCGATGCCCATCGAGCGCAGCGCCGCGGCCTCGAAAACGGTCAGCGCGCCCAGGCCGATGGCCACCGCGATCCCCGACACCGCCACGGCCTTGCCGACCGTCGCCATGGTGCGCTCGAGCGCGTCGGCGACCGGGTGATGCAGCAGCTCCTCACGGAAGCGGCTGACCAGGAACAGCGAATAGTCGATGGCCAGGGCCAGGCCGATCATGGTCGCCAGGTTGGTGACGAAGATCGACATGTCGTACGACGCCGCCAGCAACCCGATGACGGCAAACGTCGAGAGCAATGACAGGCCGGCAATGAGCAGCGGGAGACCGGCGCCCACCAGGGTGCCGAAGACGACCAGCAGGATGGCGCCGGCGATGGGCACGCTGATGATCTCCGCCTGCTGGAGATCCTCCTCGATGACCCCGTTGAACTCGTCGTACACGACTGGCACGCCCGTGATCCAGGTCTCGACGCCCGGCGGGCGCTCCACCAGCTCCACCAGGCGGCGAGCGTCCTCGACGGCCTCCTCGTCGGGCGAGCTCAGCCGGACCAGGGCGAACGTGGCGGCGCCATCGGTCGAGAGGAACCGTGGATCCCCGTTGTCGGCGTAGGTGATGATCTCGTCGACCACCGGATCGTCGGCCAATGGGGCGACCGCATCCGCGACCACCCCTTGGAACTCAGGCGACGCGGCATCCCCCGCCGGGTCGCGCAGGATCACGAAGATGGCGGTCGCCTGCTCTCCGAACCGGTCCGCCAGGAGCTCCTCGGTGGTCCGCGATTCGGAACCCGCGATCTGCCAGCCACCCTGCGATAGCTCGCCGCCGGCCTGGTTGGACCAGACCGTCAGGCCGATGACCAGGGCCAGGCCCACGGGTGGGATCCAGCGCCGGAATCGGTACGAGAACCTGCCCAGGGCCGCGAACACGGGGCGCACTCTAGCCGACCCGACCGATTGGGGCAGATATGATCGGCCCCGCATGAGTCATCGGTCCGCGACGTGACGGTCCTGGCGCCGGCCAGATGGTGGCGGAGCCTCGGCGGACTGACTCGCTCCGGCAGCTCGGTCGAGGGCCTGTCGTGGGCCCTGTACGACTTCGCGAACACGATCTACTCGTTCGCCATCGTCAGTTTTGCGATGGGCCCATGGACGGTGCGGGCCCTCGGCGAGGCCAACGGAACGCTGGCGTTCACCGTGGCCGGCAGCCTGTCGGTTCTCCTGAACGCCCTCGTCTCGCCGGCGCTCGGAGCGGTGAGCGATCGAACCGGCGGGCGGAAGCGGTACCTGTTCGTGTTCACGGTCCTGTGCGTCGTGCCGACCGCGGTCATTGGCCTGGTCGACATCTGGCTCGGTCTGCTGGCGTTTGCGATTGCGAACTTCGCGTTCCAGGCCGCCCTCATCTACTACGACGCCATCCTCCCCGACGTGGCACGTCCAGAGAAGCGGGGCCGCCTGTCGGGGATCGGGGTCGGGCTCGGCTACGTGGGGACCATCGTGTCGGGCCTGCTGCTCCGCTTCACGACCGACGACGCGGGCCTGACCACCGCGGCCAGCTTCATGCTCGTCGCCTCGCTGTTCGCGGTGTTCGCCATCCCGTTGTTCCTCATCGTGCGCGAGCGCCCACGGACGGGGACGCCGTTCCGGGTGGCCGATGCGGTGGGCTCATGGCGGCAGCTCGGCCTCACGTGGCAGCATGCCGGGGAGCGCCTCGGGCTCCGTCGCTTCATCGTGGGCCGCTTCTTCTATTCCGACGGGGTGAACACGGCCATCGCGGTCATGAGCCTGTTCGCGATCAACGCGGTCGGCTTCACCGAAAGCGAGGCCTTGTACGTGCTGATTGGCCTGACCGTGGTCGCGGTGCTGGCGTCGTTCGGGTGGGGCTACCTCGCCGATCGCTGGGGACCCAAGCGCACCCTGCTGACCGTGCTCGCCTCGTGGGTCCTCGGATTGCTGATCATCGGGCTGTTCCCGAACAAGCTCGTGTTCCTGCCGGCGGGGGCGATCCTGGGTTCCGGCCTGGGCGGCACGGCCGTCACCGACCGCCTCCTCCTGCTGCGCCTCACGCCCCCTGCGCGAGTGGGTGAGATGTTCGGGCTGTTCGGGCTGGCCGGGAAGTTCAGCGCAGTGATCGGCCCCATCGCCTTCGGCGCGATCGTGTTCGTCCTGCTCGAACCGGTGGGCAAGGCCGCGTACCAGATCGCCATCCTGTCGCTCCTGATCCTGATGGTGATCGGGTATTGGATCGTGCGGGGCGTCCCGGAGCCCCCGGCAGCGGCGGCCGAGGAGGCGGAAGCCGTCCTGGCGGGCGCATCCGGGTCGACATGACCCTGGTGGTGGCTCATCGGGGCGCCTCGGCGCGCGCCCCGGAGAACACGATGGAGGCCTTCCGGCTGGGCGTGGAAGCGGGGGCCGACGCCATTGAGCTGGACATCCACGTGTCCGCCGATGGCCAGCTGGCGGTCATCCATGACCCGACCCTGGATCGGACCACGGACCGGACGACGACCGTGGCCGATGCGCCGATGGCGGAGATCCAGGCCGCCGACGCCGGATGGGCATTCCCGGGCCCGAATGGCGACTATCCGTACCGGGGTCGGGGGTTGACCGTGCCCACCCTGCCGGAGGTCGTGGACTGGCTGCCGGCCGGCATCGGGCTGGCGGTCGAGATCAAGGCTCCAGAGGCGGCGGATGGCGTGGTAGCAGCGCTGGCCGGATCGGGGGTCCGAAACGCGGGCCTGGTCACCGTGATGAGCTTCCAGGAAGCCGCCATTCAGCGCGTTCGGGAACTTGCACCGGACCTGCCGACAGGGCTGTTGCTCGTCCCGGGGGATATCTTCGAGCGCGGGCTGACATGGGCCGTCGAGCATGGGCACGCCGCGATCCTGCCCTTTGAGGTCGATCTCGGCTACGACCCGGCACCCAACATCCAACTGGCCACCGCATACGGGTGCCGCGTCGGCTGCTACGTGGTCAACGAGCCCGAGCGGATGCAGCAACTCGCAGCCGTCGGCGCGTGGGGGTTCGTGACCGACGTCCCCGAGCTGGCGAGGGCCGCGCTCGGCCCCCGCCCGGAGTAGGACGGCTGGCCTAGCCGGCGGCGGCGGCCGCCAGCTCGCCGAGGGCAGCCTTGGCTGCGCCCGCATTGTCGACGCCGAACAGGACGCCCACCTTGCCGCCCTCCATCCCGACCGGAATGAGCGCCTCGATGTTGACGCCCGCCGAGGCGAGGCGTCGTGCCGCGTCGGCAAGAGTGCCGGGCCGGTCTTCGAGCCAGGCAACAATGGCCTCGACCTCGCGGGACTTCACACCCTTGCCCTGGAGCGCGGCGCGGGTGGAGTCATCGTCGTTGGTCTGGATCGCGATCGAGCCGCCCTCGCCCCAGGCGGCGCCGCCACCCGTGATGACGTTCACTCCCCGCTCGGCGATGGCTTCGAGGGCATCGGCCAGGGTTCCGGGCCGGTTTTCGGCATTGATGATGAACAGGTGCATAGTGCTGACTCCTCCTCGTGATGCGCGGCTGCGCATTCCTCGGAGGAGCCTACACCCGGCGCACGCAGCCGTCGATCAAGTGAGCAACAGGTGACCGTTGAGAGCCACCAACCCCGGTTGGCGTTCGGGTTGACCGCCGGACGGCGGGCCTGGCTCGGCGAGCTGGCCGCCGCGATCGAGGCGCTCGGGTATGACGAGCTGTGGAGCAACGACGTGCCCCGGGCATCGGGTCTCGACACCCTGGCCGTGGTGGGCGGCGCCACTCACCGGCTGCAGTTGGCGGTGGGGGTGGTCGCGCTCAGCGGGCGGTCGCCAGCCCAGGTCGGGGTGGAGGTCCGGGCCCTGGCGCTGCCGGCCGAGCGGCTGACGGTCGGTGTCGGGAGCGGTTCGGGGCGCTCCCTGAGAGCGATGCGTGCCGGGATAGCGGAGTTGCGCGGCCTCCTCCCCGACCATGCCATCGGCCTGGCGGCGGTGGGACCCCGGATGGCAGAGCTGGGCGGAGCCGTGGCGGACGTGGTGCTCCTCAACTGGGCCGGTCCGCGCCTGGCGTCGGAACGCCGGCGCGTGGTGGGGGCGGGGGCGGCGGCCGCTGGTCGCGCGATGCCCCGGATCGCGGCGTATGTCCGGGTAGCTCTCGGGCGTGGCGCCGACGAGCGGTTGGCGAGCGAGCAGACGCGGTACGTCGGGTACGGCGGCTCGTATCGCCGGGTGATTGATGCCCAGGTCGCGTCCGGCGAATCGGTGATCGGGATCGCGGTCGAGGAGCCGGGAGGGGTGGCGCCGGCCCTGGCCGGCTATCGGTCCGCGCTGGACACGGTGGTGATCCGCGGGCTGCCGGCGGAGGACACGCTGGAAGCGTGGTTGGACGTCGCGCGGGCCGCTACTCTCCGCCCATGACGTACAGCATCGTGGCCCGCGACCCGGAAACGGGACGCCTGGGAGTCGCGGTGCAGTCTCACTACCTCGGCGTGGGCCCGGTCGTGCCGTGGCTCGAGCCCGGCGTGGGAGCCATTGCGACCCAGGCCCAGGTCGACGTCTCCTATGGACCGATCGGCCTCGAGCTGCTGCGCAACGGGCGGAAGGCCGAGCAGGTGGTCGCGGCCCTGATCGCGAGCGACCTGACGCCCCAGATCCGGCAGGTCGGGGTCGTGGACGCAGAGGGCGGAGCGGCCGCGTTCACCGGGACGGAGACCATCCCAGCCGCCGGGCACCTGGTCCGCGACGGCTTCACGGTTCAGGGCAACCTCCTCGAGCGTGACACGTGTTGGCCGGCCATGGCCACGAGCTACGAGGCGGCTCTCGGTGAGGGGCTGCCGTTCAGCGAACGGCTCCTGCGCGCCCTTGAGGCAGCCGAGAGGGAAGGCGGCGACGTCCGTGGCCGGCAGAGCGCAGCGATCACGATCGTGGAGTCGACCCTCCAGCCCGCTCCCTGGAAAGGACGCATCCTCGACGCTCGAGTCGACGACCATTCGGATCCGGTTCCCGAGCTGCGGCGCCTGGTGGGCCTGTACGAGAGCTACGCCCTGTTCGACGAGGAGGGCGACGCGGCGCGCGCGGGCCGCTCCGAAGCCGATCGCTACGCCGAGGCCCGGCGACGCACGCCGGAAGCCATGGAATTGGTCTTCTGGATGGGCATCGAGCACGCCAAGCG
>DASWJA010000034.1:0-11828 GCA_036397375.1 Candidatus Limnocylindria bacterium | reverse complement strand
GATGACCATGACCGCCCGACCGTCGAGGCGGGCCGGACCGCCCACGATGGCCGGGTCGTCACGGAACGCGCGATCGCCGTGGAGCTCGACGAACTCGTCGAAGATCTGGGCCACCAGGGACAGGGTGCGGGGGCGCTGCGGGTGGCGGGCCAGTTGGACGCGGCGCCATGCCTCCTCGGCGGCCGCGGGACTGATGGCCGGGGGACTCGGATCCACGGTTACATCGGTCATTTGGTCGACCCCGGTGTCGGCTCGGTCTCAATGCCCGCGGTCTCGCTCACCGCTCCGCCAACGCGCTTGGCCAGTCCCTGCAGGACGCCGATCGGCCGGATGCCTCGTTTCCCGTTTCCGGCCTCGACCCCGCCGGCCACCGGCAGCAGGCGGACGAGCCGGGCGACGGTCACGCGCAACTGGCTGCGGGGCACAACCGCATCCACAAACCCATGCTCCAGGAGGCGCTCGGCGCTCTGGAACCCCTCGGGCAGCTCCTCGCCCACCGTCCCGCTCGCCACCCGGGCACCGGCGAAGCCGATCAGGGCACGGGGCTCGGCCAGGATGACGTCGCCCAGCGACGCGAAGCTGGCCAGTACGCCGCCGGTGGTGGGATCGGTCAGGATGCTGACGAACGGGATGCCGGCCTCGTTCAGCCGCTGGAGGGCGGCCGTCGTCTTCGCCAGCTGGAGGAGGGAGACGGTCCCTTCCTGCATCCGGGCTCCTCCCGACGCGCTCACCACGATGGCCGGGATGCGTTCGGCCAGCGCTCCCTCGAAGCAGCGCGCGATCTTCTCTCCCACGACGCTGCCCATGGAGCCACCCATGAACCGGAAGTCAAACAGGCCGATCGCCACCGGCTGCCCCTCGATCCTGCCCATCCCCCAGATCGCCGCCTCGGGGAGCCCCGAGCGGATCCGGGAGGCCTCCAGCCGATCGGGATAGGGCTTGCTATCCACGAACCCCAGCGGGTCGCCGCTGATCAGGCCTGCGTCACGTTCCTTGAACGAGCCACCGTCGAGCAGGAGTTCGATTCGTTCGGCGGCCGTAAGCCGGAAGTGGTGGTCGCAGGTGGGGCACACCCGGTGGTTCCGCTCCAGCTGGCGGTTGAAGATCTGGGCCTCACAGTTCGGGCACTTCGTCCAGGCGTCGGTCGGGCCGGTGCGGCGGCTGAACGGGAACTTGATCTTCATGGCCGATGCACCAGTCGCCAGGCGACGACCGCCGCGCCGGCCGTGCTCACCAGGACCGATCCCAGCGCCCCGGTGAGCACCAGTCGATGATGGCGGCGGGCGAAATCGCTCACCCAGCTGCCGGCGTCGTGTGCGTGACCGTCGCTCAGGCGAAGGGCGAGGGCCTCCTCGAACGCGTCGCCCGGCGGCACGAGGGGAAGATCGGCGCGCAGGGCGCGGGCGGCAGACAGCTCATCGGCGAGTGGGGGCGGAAGGGCGACCGGGCGATCTTCCAGGACCGCGTTCACGGCGCGGTCGATCCGCTGGGCATCGGTGCGACGACGGGTCATCCATGCGGGCTAACACCGCAACCCCGGATTCGTTACGCGTCGCCTCGATCCAGCTCGGCGGCCAGGTCGCGCAGGGCGCGATGAAGGAGGACCCGCGCGGCGCCCTCGCTCCGGTCCAGGACGGCGCCGATCTCCCGTGCCGACAGTTCGTCGACGAAGCGCAGCAGGATGGCCTGGCGCCGCTCGGCGGGAATGCGGGCCAGGGCCGCGCGAAGCTCCCGCTGCTGGTCGGCGCGCGCCACCACCCCCGCCGGGTCTGCGCCCGGGGCTGCCTGCTGGCGGGCATCGGTGATGGGCTGCGTGCGGCGCCGGCGGCGGGCCCGATGCGAGTTGGCGATCGCGTTGTGCGCGATGCGGAACAGCCACGCCCGGAAGGTGGAGCCCTCGTTCTGGAAGCGGTCGATGGCGGCCAACGCGGCCAGGAAAGTCCGCTCGGTGGCGTCCTCCGCGTCGTGGTGGTCGCCCAGCTGGTAGAACGCGTAGCTGTAGACCCGATCCAGGTAGCGTCGATACAGCCGATCGAAGGCATGCCGGTCGCGCTGGGCCGCCCGCACGTCGGCCAGGTCGGGATCGCCCGGCGCGTGGGTTTCGGGCGCCGGTTGGTCGGCGGGGCGTTGAAGCGGCTGCGGGTCGGGCATCAGGCGCTCGCCGCCTGCGAGTGCACGCGGATCACCTCGCCCACGCTGACCGTCGTGCGCAGGCTGGGTCCGTCCAGGATCAATCCCCCGTTGTCCGCGATCTCGCCCGCCACCCCGATCAGGCGCCCGGCCGGCGTCTCGACTTCGATCGCCCGTCCGGTCAGCCACGAGGCGGCCTGGAATCGCTCCTGCGGGGACACGTCCGCCTCCACCTGGCGAATCTCGCCGTCCAGCGCCACGAGCATGTTGGTGAGGAGGTCCAGCCGATCCACCGGCGCGCCCGCCAGGTCGGCGAGCGACGTCGCGCCGGGCGCGATATCGGGTGGCATGGCGGAGCGGCGCCAGTTGACGTTGATGCCGATCCCGATCACGGCGCCGACCACGCGCTCTCCCTCGACCTGGGTCTCGGTGAGCAGGCCGGCGACCTTGAGCCCATCGGAAGTGACCATGTCGTTCGGCCAACGCACGGCCAACTGGGCCGCCGAGGCCACCGAGGCCGCCGCCTCTCGCACGGCCAGTGCGGCCGCGGCCGCCAGCCACCAGGCGCATGCGATGCGCAGGTCCAGGCGAAGGCCCACGCTCAGGAGCAGATTGGTGCCGGACGGGGAGAGCCAGGATCGGCCCATCCGTCCGCGACCCGCCAGCTGACGGTCGGCGACGACGGCCAGGCCGTTGCCGCCGGGTTCGGCAAGGGCGGCCCGGGCCCGGTCGTTGGTCGAACCGATCTCGGCGTGGTGCTCGACCGTGTGCCCCACCCGAGCCCCGGGGCGCGCGGCGGCGGCCCACTCGGGAATCGGCTGACGGACCTCGTCGGAGCGTGGTTCGAACACGGGCGGCGATTCTAGCAGCCGCCCAAATCGGGTCCGCTACACTCGGCCGACGATGTCCGACGCTGCCGCCTCGCCCGCCGGTCGGGAGCGCGTGCTGTCCGGCATCCAGCCCAGCGGCGCCAGCCACCTGGGCAACTACCTGGGCGCCCAGCGGAACTACGTGGCCCTCCAGGACCAGTACGAGGCGATCTACGTCATCGTCGACTACCACGCCCTGACCACGGTCCATGACGGCGATGAGCTGCGGCGGCTGACCAGCGACATGGCGCTCGACCTGCTGGCGGTGGGGCTCGACCCCGATCGCTGCGCCCTCATTCGGCAGTCCGACTTCCCCGAGGTCACCGAGCTGTGCTGGATCTTCAGCACCGTGGTGCCGGTGAGCTGGCTCCAGCGCAACCCAACCTACAAGGAGGGGCTGAGCGAAGGCAAGGAGAACAGCAACGGTCTGCTCACCTACCCGGTCCTCCAGGCGGCCGACATCGTCATCTACAAGGCCAGCAAGGTGCCGGTCGGCAAGGACCAGGCGCCTCACCTGGAGCTTTCACGCGAGATCGTGCGCGCCTTCAACGCCCGATACGGCCCGATCTTCCCCGAGCCGACCGCGGTCTACACCGATGCTCCGCTGGTGATGGGCACCGATGGGCATCGCAAGATGAGCAAATCGGCCGGCAACACGATCCCGATCTTCGCCGAGCCCGATGAGATCCGGCGCATCGTCATGAGCATGGTCACCGATCCGCTGCGCATCAAGCGCACCGATCCGGGGCGTCCGGAAGTCTGCAACGTGTGCCAGCTGCATCGGTTCTTCGGAGAGGACTACCTCCAGATCCAGGAAGGCGAACGGACCGCCCGCACCGGCTGCGTCGACACCAAGCAGCTCCTGGCGGACCGCCTGGTGGAGTTCTTCCGCCCGATGCGCGAAAAGCGGGCGCGGATGGCCGCCGATCCGGACCTCGTGGAGGCGGTACTCTCGGCCGGAGCGGAGAAGGTGAGGCCCGTCCTGGAGGCCACCCGAGCCGAAGTGCTGGCGGCCGTCGGGACCGGCCGCCCGGGTTGGAGGTCGCGGTGATCGAGCTGTTCCAGGGGGCCTGGGTGCGTGAACGTCGCCTGCTCGCCGTCTTCCTGGTCGCCGGCTCGGTCTACTTCGGCCTCCTGGCCCTCGAGGCGATCTTGGAGATCCTGGGCGGATTCAGGGACATCATCGTGGCCCTCTTTCTGGCCTGGCTGCTCGCCTTCCTGATCTCGCCTCTCGTGCACCGGGTGGAGAGCCGGCTGCAGGTGGGCCGAGGCGTGGCGGTGGGCGTCGCGTTCGGGGTCACCGTTATCGCCCTCGCGACCTTCCTGTTGGTCGTGGCGGCGGTCATAGTTGTCGACCTGGCCGACTTCATCGGCACCTGGCCCACGCGTGAGGATCAGATCGCGCGTCAGATTCGGGACCTTCAGCAGACGATCGGGTTCGAGGAGCCGGACCTTGCGGCGGTCTTCATCGGTTTCACCGACCAGATCGCGAGCCTGGGCAGCGCCCTGGCGGGCTCGGCCGGCAGCATCGCGGGCGGTGCGTTCAGCGCCATCGGCACCCTGTTCCTGGTCGTGCTGCTGGCCTTCTTCATGGTCCTGGACAGCCACAAGATCATGGTCTGGCTGAGCCGCCTCGTCCCCAGCCGGTTCCGAGATCAGTCGATCCTGCTTCAGGAAGGGGTGGCGCGTTCCTTCGGCGGCTTCATCCGGGCCCAAACCGTCTTCGCGCTGCTCATGTTTGCGGTGGTCATGGCGGTCGGTCTCGCGGCCCGTGAGCTGGGCGGGATGGAATACATCTTCGTGACCGCCGTCGTCTCAGGCCTGTTCATGTTCATCCCCATGATCGGCCCGGCCCTGGCCCTGGCGCCGCCCGTCTTCATCGCGTTCCTGACCAGCGAGAACTGGTTCGTGGCCCTGGCGGCCGTGGCGGTCATCGTCCTGGTCCAGACGGTGATGGTGAACGTGCTCCAGCCGAAGATCATGCAGGAGTCACTCGGGCTCCACCCCATCCTCCTGTTCGTCGGTCTGCTGGTCGGCGTCCAGGTTGCCGGACTGTGGGGCGCGCTGTTCGGGATCCCCATCCTGGCCGTGATCGTGATCTTCGTGAACCATTGGGTTGACATCTACAGCCCGCCCGAGCCGGAAACGGAGCCGCCGGCGGCTGCTGTGGGTGAGGGGTCGAGCCCCGCCGGCTAAGTCCCTCGCGTCGATCCGCCCGACAGGGCCAGGGCGGTCGGCACCGAGATGTCGAACACGCGCGCCAGCAGGGTGGGGCGCAGGACCTCCGCCGCCGGACCGTCGGCCACCACGCGTCCCGCGCTGAGGAGCACGACCCGCGGGTCCGCCAGGGCCGTCAGGGCCGGATCATGGAGGACCGCCACCACGGCCAGCCCGCGCGTCCGCCGCAGCCGATCCAGGGTCGCCAGCAGCGCCACCTGGTGAGCCAGGTCCAGGTGCTGGGTCGGCTCGTCGAGGAGCAGCAGTCGAGGCTCCTGGGCCAGGGTCATGGCCACCAGCACGCGCTGGCGCTCACCGCCGGACAGCTCGTCGACGCGGCGCCCGACGAGGTCGACCGCATCGGCATCGATGAGTGCCCGTTCGACCGCATCCGCGTCCTCGGCGCTGGCCCCGAAGCGGGACCGGGCGTGGGGCGCGCGGCCCATCTCGACCAGCTCCTCGACCCGGAACCCGTCGGGCACCGTGGGCAGCTGGGGCAGGATGGCAATCCGTTGCGCGATCTCGCGCCGGGTCCAGTCCGTGACCGGGCGGCCATCCAGCCGCACGCTCCCACTACCCGCCAACAGACCTACCGCCACGCGGAACAGGGTGGTCTTGCCGCTGCCGTTGGGCCCCAGCAGGGCCACCAGCTCTCCCGGCGTCACGGACAGGCTGACCCCGCGCAGGACCTCGCGATCGGGGCGTCCCCGACGGCGGTAGCCAAATCCGACCTCCTTCAGCTCGAGGATCGGCGGGCTGTTCGGGCTCGGTTGACGCCGTTGGCTCATGGCGTGGTCCTCGCCCCGGCCGCTCGGTGGAGGAGCCACAAGAAGAACGGGGCGCCGATCAGCGCGGTCACCACACCCACTGGCACCCCCCCGACCAGCCGGGCCGCCATGTCCGCCATGACCAACAGCGCGGCGCCGCCGAGGCAGCTGACCGGCAGCAGGAGGCGGTGGTCCGGCCCGATCGCGAGGCGGACCAGGTGCGGAACCACCAGTCCGACGAAGCCGATCGTGCCCGCCAGGGCCACCGCCGCCGAGGTCACCAGGGTGGCGAGCAGGACGAGCCCGCGGCGGACGGGCACGAGGTCCACGCCCAGGCCGGCCGCGGCTTCGTCGCCGAGGAGGAGCAGATTCAAGGTGCGCCACCGGAACAGGAGCAGCGCCGAACCGCCGAGGACCAGCGGGGCCGCGACCGCCAGCTCGGGGTAGCCCGCACCCCCCAGCGAGCCGAGCAGCCAGCCGACGACCGACGCGAGTGCCCGTCCCGAGCTGACCAGGAGCAGCGCGACCACGGCGGCCACGAGCGACGACACGGCGTACCCGGTCAGGAGCAGGGTCACCATGTTCGAGCGTCCGCCCTGGCGCGCGATGGCGAGCACCAGCGCCACGGCGCCCAACCCACCGGCGAACGCCAGCACCTGGGCCAGGCCGATCCCCAGCCAGGCCGTGCCGGCTCCCAGCGCCAGGGCTGGTACGAGGACCGGCGCGGTGATGGCCAGGACCGCCCCCAGCGACGCGCCCGCCGCGGTCCCGATCACGTACGGATCGGCCATCGGGTTGCGGAGCAGTGCCTGAAACACGACGCCCGCGCCACCGAGGCCGGCGCCGACCAGGGCCCCGGCCAGGACCCGGGGCAGACGGACTTCGAACAGGATCGTCGGAGCGGTCGAGGCCCAGGTCTCGGGGACCGGCAGGCCCAGTCGTTGACCGATGATCCCGATAGCCTCTGGCAGCCCGACCTCGACGCTTCCCAGGCCCACCGCCACCACCACGGACGCCAGCAGCACGACCAGGGCTCCCCCGATCACCAGCGTGGCCCGACCCAGGCTGGGTCCTCCAACCAGCGAACGAGTGGCCACCGAGGCGCGCATGGACAGGCTCAGTCGAACCGCTCGGGGTGGATGGCCCGGGCCAGGGCTTCCAGGCCGTCCACGATACGCGGGCCGGGGCGGGTAATGACCGGGTCCTCGAGCATGACCACGACACGCCCGTTCTGGACCGCGCTGATCGCGCCCCAACCCTGGCGTGCGGCCACGGCCTCCGGTGTGACCGACGCGTCGTAGGCGGCGTCGCCGAGCAGGATGAGTTCCGGATCGGCGGCCAGCAGGTCCTCGAGCGCGATCGAAAAGGTCAGCGGGTCGCCGGTGATCGGGCCACCGCCGGCGAGGTCGATCAGGCTGGCCAGAAACGAGTCCCGGCCAGCGGTGTAGATCGTGCCCTCGAAGACGCTGACCTCGTAGAAGGTCCGTGGTCGCGCGGCTCCGGCCACCGCATCGGTCACAGCCTGGATCCGGTCCTCCATTTCAGCGGTGAGCGCAGCGGCCTGGTCACGGGCGTTGATCGCCTCGCCGATCAACTCAATGTTGTCGAGCACCTCGTCCAGCGATGCGGGGTACACCACCAGGACCGGGTAGCCGAGATCGGTCAGCTCGGTGATGACCGCGCTTGGCGTAAGCTCGTTGCCGGCGGCGAGAATCAGGTCGGGGTCGGCGTCCACCACGAGCTCGATATCGACTACCGCAAAGATGACCACGTCGGGGATGTCGGCCACCTCGGCCGGGTAATCGTCAAAATCGGTGACCCCCACCAACCGGTCGCAGGCATTCAGGGCGCACACGATCTCGGTGTTCGAGGGGGCCAGGCTGACGATGCTCTCGGGCTCGGCCGGCAGTGTCACCTGGCGCCCGGCGTCATCGGTCAATGTCAGCGGGTAGGCCCCTGCGGATGGCGCCGTGGAGGCGGTCGGTGGGCTGAGGCTCGGGCTGAGGCTCGGGGTGGTCGGCTGGCAGGCGACGGCCAGGATCAGTAGGAGGGGGGCAAATGCCCAAACGCGCCGTGCTCGCATGGTGATGTCACGCCCTTTCTCACGAGGGTTGAGACATCGCGTGCGGGCTGGGCGACCTGGCTCCCGGACCGATCAGGCCCGGTTACAGTTGCGGGACAGCGCCGGACTTGCACCGGCTTCGCCATTCACCCGCCGGCCTTTCGGCGGCGGCACCCCACGCGGTCTTCGGTTGGTGGACCGATCCTATCAGACCCCGGCGCCGACCTCGGCGTGGCCGTACAGCGGCGTTTCGCGGGCGGCATCGGAGAGCATGGGGTCGAGCATCTTCTGGATCGCCAAGGTGTGCGTGCAGCCCCCGGCCTGCTCGAACAGATGGCAGTCGCAATGCCACTGCTCAGCGTCCAGGGACACCTGGTGGGAACCGTTGTCGCCGGCGAAGGTGGCCTCCAGCCGGCGGATGATCACGCGATCCGGCTCGTGCGCATAGCGCATCGCCTTCTCGACCTTGCCGATCATGCCCGAATGCACGTGCAACTCCTCCAGGCGCCCGTGGGCGCCTCTTCGTAGGCGCCCGTCAGTCCGACCTGGCGAGCCGCTCCTTGAGCATTGCCAGCAGTGTAACCGGGGTCGGGTCGGTCTGGTAGAGGATGGCGAGGTACACGCTGACCAGGTCACCCCACGCGACCCCGGACAGGACGCGAGCCAGCTGGGATGGGCCTTCGGCCCGCACCGTGGCCCGGTTGGTGGCCCGTTCCCCGAGCAGCTCCTCGACCACGCGATAGCGGGCGGTGATCTCCGGCGCCTCGGCCGGGTCGCGGATCTCGATCACGAAGGGCGCGCCCGCCAGCTCCCGCGGGTTGAGCGAGCCTTCGATCGCGTTGTGGTTGGCCTCCGGCATCGGCTCGTAGGCCGCCCACGACTTGGCGTTCTCGTTGAACTGCGTCTTCCAGCGACGGGCCACCGGGGCCATCGGCCCCGCGCCGTAGACGACCGGGATGCGCCCGAACACGCTCCACGCGAGCTGCTTGGCGGGGTTGGCGTCGGTCTCGACTCCGGGCCCCATCCGCTCCAGCATCTCGTCCAGGACGGCCACCACCGGTCCCAGCGGGTCGGGATCGGTGATCAGGCCGGCGGCCCCCAGCAGCTCGTGCAGCAGGCCGACCGACCAGCCCAGGGCGGCGCGTGGCTGTCCGGGCTCGTCGTAGCGCAGCCACGGCGTTCCTTCGGCCTCGGCTTGGCGGCCGAGGGCGCCGCCGGTGGCGATGACCACCAGGGGCAGCCCCCGCTCCCGCGCCTCGGCGGCCGCAGTCAGCGTCTCGATCGTCTCCCCTGAGTGCGAGGCGGCCACCACCAGGGTCCTCTCCCCGATCCCACTCGGCAGGTGGTAGTCGCGCTGGACGATGAGCGGCACGCGAAGCCGCTCCCCGGCCGCGGCGGCCACCAGGTCAGCCCCGATCGCGGAGCCGCCCATCCCCAGCACCACCACCAGATCCACCGACCGATGGCGGTCGGTGAGGTTCAGGCCCGCCGCCGCCTGGCGAGCCTTCGCGAGCTGGCGCGGCAGGTCCCGA
The DNA here is from genome assembly GCA_036397375.1 of Candidatus Limnocylindria bacterium. GTDB lineage: Bacteria > Chloroflexota > Limnocylindria > QHBO01 > QHBO01 > DASTEQ01. The sequence goes on along the minus strand of DASWJA010000034.1, from coordinate 2,251 downwards.
ACCCGGCCCAGCATGTCCTCGCGGTCGATGCGCGCCAGGACCGGGGGCGAGTCGAGCGTGATTGCCTCGTCGAGCGCGGGCGGAGAGTCGGGATCGGGCCCGTCTTCGTCCTCGGGCCGGTGCCCGGGTTCCTCGTCGGGGTGTTTGTAGCCGAAGAAATCGCGGGCGTCGCTCATGCGGGCGAGGCGGCCGCGGTAGCGATCCGGCGGCCCTCGGCCAAGAGCGCTTCGACATCCTCCGGCGATCGGGCCTCCACGTAGATCCGGAGCAGCGCCTCCGTGCCGCTGAACCGGATGAGGAGCCATGACTCGTCATCCCGGTAGAACTTGAAGCCGTCCGCCGTTTCCAGTGCCTGGCGCCGGACCACCTCCCGGCCGGCCAGCGTGGTGGGCGACTCGTGCTCGAGTCGGGCCAGCGTTTCACGTCGAATGGACGGGTACTCGTCCCGCGAGAAGCGGACGTCGATCCGGTTGTAGTACGACGGCCCGGCCAGGGCCTGGAGCTCGGCCAGGACTTCGCTCGCGCGCTGGGCGCGTGACAGCCACAGATCGAGCAGGAACAAGCCGGCCGCCAGCCCGTCACGCTCGGGGATGTGCATCCCGAACCCGAACCCGCCGGACTCCTCGCCCCCGATCACCGCTCCAGTCTCGGCCATCTTGGGGCCCACGAACTTGAAGCCGACCCCGGTCTCGTAAGCCTGGGTCCCGAAGCGGTCGGCCAGGCGGCGGACCATGGAGGTGGTGGTCACCGTGTACACCGCCGGGCCAACCAGCCCGCGGACTTCGAGCAGGTACCAGTACAGGAGGCCGTACACCTGGAGCTGGTTGACGAACACGCCCTCCTCGGTGGCCATGCCCACCCGGTCGGCATCGCCGTCGAGGGCGATCCCGATGTCGGCGCCCCAGGCTGGGATCTCGGCCAGCCACTCGTCGATGTTGGGGCGGATCGGCTCCGGGTTGACCCCGCCGAAGTAGGGGTTGCGCTCGGTGTGGAGCTCGCGGACGGTCAGGCTGCCCCCATCGAGCAGGCGGCTGAGCCATCCAGCGCCGGAGCCCCACATCGGCTCCACCAGGACCTTGCCGTGCGACTCGCGGATGCGCTCGATGTCCACGATCGAGGCCAGCTGCTCCCGAAACCGCGGATAGGGGTCGAACACCTCCACCAGGCCCCCGGCCACCGCGTCCTCGTACTCACGCCGGGGCGGCAGGTCGGTCTCGGGGTAGCGGTCCATGGTGGCCTCGATGGCGGCCAGCATGCCGGGGGCCGCCGCGCCGCCCGTGTCGGCCTTGACCTTGAAGCCGTTGTCGGTCCACGGGTTGTGGCTGGCGGTGATGACGATCCCGGCCCCGGCGCCCAGCTCGCGCGTGAAGTACGAGATGACCTGGGTCGGGACCGCGCCGGGCGGGGTCAGGCTCCGGATTCCGTGGGCGGCCAGGACCTCCACACACGCGCGGGCGAAGTGCTCCGAAGCGAATCGCCGGTCATGGGCGACCACCACGCCCCGCTCGGCCGTGCCCTCCTGGTGGAGGTAGTCGGCAACTCCCCGGGCACAGCGGCGGACGTTGTGGAACGTGAAGTCCTCGGCGATGGCCGCACGCCAGCCATCGGTCCCGAAGCGAATCGTGGTCACGGGCAGGCCTATGGTAGCCGCCGCTCGACCGTCGCTGTCACCTCGTCCAGGGCGGACTGGAGCGAGGCGGTGAGCGGGCGCAGCGGAGCGCGAGGATCGACCACGAGGCGCTCCCCGGCCACGAGCTCAAGCCGAGAGAAGGGCAGCGGGAGGAGCTGGCGGTCCCACCGGCTCCGGAGACGGAGAGCGGGTCGGGCCCGCACCGCCAGGGGGAGGATCGGCAGACCGGCCTGGCGGGCGACGATCAGGGCTCCCGGCTTGGCGACCCGGTAGGGGCCCCACGGCCCGTCAGGGGTGACGACCACCGAGAAACCGGACGCGCCCAGGTCCCCCAGGCGTCGGGCCAGCCCCCGACCAGCTGCCGCGTCACGCTCATCGGGCAGAGGGAGGATGGCCGCCTGCCCCGGGGGGCGGATAAGCGACTCGAAGATGGTCTGGATGACCGTCCCGCGGGAGGTCTGGGTCGTGAATGACGCGTGCGACAGGTCACCCCGGCGCGCGCCGGCCACCACGAACAGGGCCAGGTTGTACTCATGCCAGAAGGTCAGCACCGCCTGCTCGCGGGTGACCGGACCAATGCGAGCCGTGCGCGAGACGAGCCGCAGGTACCACGCCAGCAGG
>DASWJA010000033.1:0-4684 GCA_036397375.1 Candidatus Limnocylindria bacterium | reverse complement strand
CCGGCCTGGGTGAGCCGATGCATGGCCTGGAGCTGGCCGAGATCCCTGCCGAGGAGCGGCTGGCCACCCGGGGTTGGTAGGCACAGAGCGCCGGCCACGGGTCGGCATCCTGGCGCTGCAGGGGGACGTTCGCGAGCACGCCCTCGCCCTGCGAGAGGTTGGCGCCGAGCCGGTGGAGGTCCGCCTTCCGCGTGACCTGGCCGGGGTCGAGGCCCTCATCCTGCCCGGTGGGGAGAGCACGGCCATGCGCCGCCTGATCGACGCCTACGGCCTGGCCGAGCCGATCATCAGCCTGGCGGCTTCGGGTGCGCCGATGTGGGGCACCTGCGCGGGTCTCATCCTCATGGCCCGCCGGATCACCGATGGCGAGGAGCCCATTCTGCCGCTGCTCGACATCGAGGTCCGGCGCAACGCGTACGGGCGCCAGCTGGACTCGTTCGAGGCCGACCTGGCCGTCCCGGCCCTCGGAGACGAGCTGCTCCACGCGGTCTTCATCCGCGCGCCGGCGGTGACCGATGTGGGACCCGGGGTCGAGGTCCTGGCCACCGACCCGATGGGGCGCACGGTGGCCGTGCGCCAGGGCCGCCTGCTCGCGACCGCATTCCATCCCGAGCTGACCGGGGATCGGCGCTTCCACCGGGCGCTGGTGGACCTCATCGGGGTCGAGACGCGAGCATGACCAGCGTGGCCCACGATGCCGGCGAGGTGCGCGCCGCGCGCCTGACCGATCGCCAGGCCCTGGCCGAGCTGTCGGGGCAGGTCCACGCCGCGTCGGACGCATATAAGCGCAGCCTGGGCGTACCCGCCCCGGCGGGGAGTCCCGGCATCCAGCTGTCCACCCTCATCCCGTCGTGGATCCCGCTGCGCCCGCCATCGGTCCACCTGGTGGCCGAGTCGGACGGGGCGCTGATCGGCTCATGCCGGGCCATCACCGAGCCGCACCGCGACGACTGGGTGATCATCGAGCTGGACGCCGCCGACGGGCCGATGGCCGGCGAGGTGCGCTGGGCCCTGCTCGAGGCCCTCATTGGAGAGGGGGCCAAGCGCGACGTGGCGCGCTATCACGTGGCCTGCGCCGACGTGCGCGAGAACGTCCAGTTGTTCGGGACGGCCGGATTCATGGCCTACGCCCAGGAGGAGATCCTGTACCGCCCGGCCGAGGAGCCGGGGAGCGGCGGGCGGAGCTGGCTGCGCCGCGGCTTCCGCAATCGACTGCCCAGGCGAGGAGCCGTCGCCGCCGACATCACCCTCCAGCCTGCCGGGGCGCCCGACGCGTGGCACCTGTTCGACCTGTGGAGCCACTGCACCCCGCCCGCCATCGCACGGGTCGAGGACTACCGCGCCGCGGACTGGGAGTCGGTGGGCCATGAGGCCATCGTCCCCCGCTCCAGCCTGAACCCCATCCTCCACTTCTCCGCCGTCAGTGCCTGGCTGGCACCAGTCGACCAGCGGGCCGGCGGGTTCGCCCAGCACGGGGCCAGCCGGGTGGGGCCGCACTACCTGCGCTTCCTGGTCCGCGACGGAACCGACGGGGGCGCGCTGCTCAATGCGGTTATGGGGCGCCTGCCCGCGGACGCGCTGGCCGCCGGGATCCTGGCTCCGGTGCGAACATACGAATCGGCGGGGCTGCAGGCCGGGGCGGACGCGGGCTTCGCCCCGGTGGGGCGAGTCACCCTGCTGGTTCGCGAGGTGCGGGCCACGGCTCGTCAACCGGCGATGGTGCCGGCGGTCAATTGAGCAGGCAACGGAGCGCGGAGGAACGCGTGGCGAAACTCGAAACCACCGACGACCTCGAGGCCCTTCTGGAGGCGCTCCCTCCGGAGATCATCGAGCGCGTCCGCGGCTTGGGGTCGCGGGCCGACCTGCTGGAGGTCGTCCTGGACCTGGGCCGCCGGCCGGAGGCCCGCTTCACGCACGGTGAGGAGCTCCTGCTGGAGCGGGAAGTCACCGAGGCCGATATCGGCTGGGTCGTGGACCGCATCGGTGCCTTCGGCGACGACAACCGGGCCGGCATCGAGCGCACCCTGCATCGGATCAGCGCCATCCGGAATCGGTCCGGCAAGGTGGTGGGCCTGACCTGCCGCATCGGGCGGGCCGTGTTCGGGACCATCGACATCATCCGCGACATCGTGGAGTCGGGGCAGAGCCTGCTGATCCTGGGTCGGCCGGGCATCGGGAAGACGACCATGCTGCGCGAAGTGGCGCGTGTCCTGGCCGACGACCTGGGCAAGCGGGTGGTAGTCGTCGACACCTCCAACGAGATCGCGGGCGACGGGGACATCCCGCATCCGGGGATCGGTGACGCGCGGCGGATGCAGGTCCGGACTCCCACCGAGCAGCACGCGGTGATGATCGAGGCGGTCGAGAACCACATGCCCGAGGTGATCGTCATCGACGAGATCGGGACCGAGCTGGAAGCCATCGCGGCCCGGACCATTGCCGAGCGAGGTGTCCAGCTGGTGGGCACCGCCCACGGCAACACGCTGGACAACCTCATGCTCAACCCGACCCTGTCCGACCTGATCGGCGGGATCCAGACCGTGACCCTGGGAGACGAGGAGGCCCGCCGGCGCGGGACCCAGAAGAGCGTGCTGGAGCGCAAGGCGCCGCCGACGTTCGACGTGGTGGTCGAGATCGTGGAGCGGGACCGGGTCATCGTCCACCGCAGCGTGGCGGAGACCGTGGACGCCATCCTGCGCGGCCACATGGTGCCGCCCGAGTCGCGCTGGCGGGACGAGGCCGGGGAGGTGCGCGCCGCGACCAAGTACGACTACCGGATCCACGAGGCCGCCTCCAACAGCTCGATGTTCGTGACTCCTGAGCCTGGCGGCCACGGCACGTTCACCCGGCGCACCGGCCTGTCCGGGCTCCAGCCGCTCCCCGGTGGGCGGGGTCAGGAGTCGATCGAGGAGGCGATTCTCGCATCAGACGTTTCTTCGGACGTGGCCCAGGCCACGACCGTCCGCGAGCGCGAAACGCGTGTGGCGAGCATGCGGCCCATGGCCGTGTTCCCGTATGGAGTCAGCCGCAAGCGCCTGGAGCAGGCGGTTCGCGAGCTGGGCGTTCCGGTGACCGTGGCGCGCGACCTGGAGGAATCGGATGCGGTCATCACCCTGCGGACCTACTACCGCCGCAAGCCTCCGGCCCTGCGCGACGCGGAGGCGGGCGGCACCCCGCTGTTCGTGCTCAAGACGAACACGCTGCTCCAGATGGAGTCCATGCTCGCCAACCTGTACGAGCTGGAGGCCAATCCCCAGGAGGCCGCCCTGCGGGAGACGGCGGAGGCCATCGGCCTGGTCCAGGAAAGCGGCCGATCGATGGAGCTGGCGCCCCAGAACGCGTACGTCCGGCGCCTGCAGCACCAGATGGCCGAGCAGCACAATCTCATGAGCCGCTCGCGGGGCAGCGAGCCGAACCGCCGGGTTCAGCTCCTCCCCGACGAGGGGCGCGCCTGGCGCTGAACGCGCGATGAGCCGCGGGGCGAACCGCGGCGTGTTCATCACCCTGGAGGGTCCCGAAGGCAGCGGCAAGAGCACTGCCGCCCGCCATCTGGCCGAGTGGCTCCGCACCCGCGGCGTGCCGACGACCCTGACCGCCGAACCAGGCGGAACTCCGGTCGGCGAGGAGATCCGGCGTCTCCTCCTCCACATCCGGACTCTCTCCGATGACCTTGATCCCAAGGCCGATGCGCTCCTGTTCGCCGCCGGACGCGCGCAGCACGTGGAACGCCGCATCCGCCCCGCGTTGGAGCGCGGGGAGTGGGTGGTTTGTGCCCGCTACCTCGACTCGTCGATGGCCTACCAGGGCGGCGGCTACGGCCTCGACATGGACGCCCTGCGGGACCTCCAGGCGTTTGCCACGGGGGGGTTGAAGCCGGATCTCACCATCCTCCTGGACGTGCCGGTCGAGATCGGCCTCGGGCGCAAGCGGCGCGACCGATGGAACCGGTTCGAAGACACTGAGAGCGCCGCCTTCTTCGAGCGCGTGCGCCGCACCTACCTCGACCTGGCCGCTGCCGAGCCGGATCGGTACCGGGTCCTGGACGCCTCCGGATCGGTCGATGACACCGACGCAGCCATCCGCGAGCTGGTGGCGCCGCTCCTGCATCGGTAGGGCATACTGCGGCCGATGAAGCTCGTCACCGCCGTCGTGCACAGCGAGGACGCCGGAGCCCTCGTCGACGCCCTCCTCGAAAAGGAGTACCGCGCCACCCGGCTGAACTCGTCGGGCGGGTTCCTCAAGCAGGGCAACGCGACCATCCTGATCGGGTGCGAGGACGACCAGGTGGACGCCGTGCTGGCCCTCATCAGCGCCAACTGCCACGCCCGCAAGCAGTTCGTGAACCCCATGCCCCCGATCATGGAGCCGGGCGAGTTCTACATGCCCTACCCGGTCGAGGTCGAGGTCGGCGGGGCCACCGTCTTCGTCCTCCCCGTCGAGCGCTTCGAGCGCCTCTAGCAGGACCGATACCGATGCGCGCGTCTCCGCGCGCCTGGGTGGACGAGTTGGAGTTCGGGGCCCCAGACGTGGTGGCCGTCTGGCGGCTGATCGATCCCGCCGACTTCAGCAAGGATTACTCGGCGATTCGCGCTGAGCTGAGTCGCCGGTCGGGACCCGGCAGCGCGGCCCGTGTGCTGGCCGAGCAGGAAGCAATCGCGGACGCTCTCGAGGCGATCCTGGCCGA
>DASWJA010000032.1:0-15839 GCA_036397375.1 Candidatus Limnocylindria bacterium | reverse complement strand
ACCTTCAAGCCGAACATGCGCCTGGGCCGCGACTTCCACCTGGCCGATCTCCTGGAGCAGGGTTACGACGCGATCTTCATCGGTACCGGCTGCTACAAGTCCAACGAGATGGGGATCCCCGAGGAGTTCGCGGACGGCACTGTGAACGCGCTGGAGAACCTGTACAACAGCACCCGCGGCGTCCCGGTCCCCGCCCTGAAGGGGGCTCGGGTGGTGATCATCGGTGGCGGGTTCACGGCCATCGACTGCACCCGGACATCCCTGCGCCAGGGGGCGAAGGCGGTGACCATCGTGTACCGCCGCGATCTCAAGGACATGCCCTCCCAGGACGAGGTCCACGAGGCCATCGAAGAGGGCGCGACGGTCGTCTTCCAGGCCGCTCCGGTCCGCATCGTGACCGATGCAAAAGGCAGGGTGACCGGGGTCGAATTCCAGAAGATGCACCTCGGTGCCGCTGACGAGAAGGGCCGGCGACGGCCCGAGCCCATGCCCGGGACCGAGTTCATCGTCGACTGCGACACGGTCCTGGGTGCCATCGGCCAGGGACCAGAGCTCTCGTGGATCGACTCCGAGCCCGAGGAGATCCGCTCCGGGCTGGAGGTCAGCCGCCAGGGGCGCCTGGTCGCCGATGCGAACACGTTCCGCACCGGCATTCCCAAGATCTTTGCCGCCGGCGACGTGAACCTGGGCGCCACCACGGTGGTGGAGGCCATCGGCGACGGGCGGCGGGCGTCGTATGCCATGGACTACTGGCTGCGCGGCCACGACCTGGACGACCCGCAGGTGCGGCGCGTGGTGTCGGAGCCGCAGCCCTCCTTCCTCACCATCGTGCCCTTCACCGACGACGTGAAGGAGCCCCAGGCAGTGATGGGCAAGCTGGGCGCTGAGGAACGCCGCACGAATTTCGAGGAGTACGAGCACGGCTACACCCACGACCAGGCCATGGGCGAGGCGGCCCGCTGTCTCCAGTGTACGTGCGAGGCAATCGGCCATTGCGACCTGCGCGAGGCGGCCATCGAGTACGAGACCACCCTGAACATGACGATCGACGAGCGGTCGATCCAGGACAACCCGTATGTGGGGATCAACCACGGCTATGGCCGGGACGAGACCCATTCGTTCATCCTGCGCGACTACTCGCGCTGCATTGACTGTGGCCGATGCGCCCAGGTGTGCAAGGACATCGTGGGCGCCGGATGCTACGACTTCATTGGCAAGGGCTTCGATTCGCTGGTCACCACCGCCGACTACGTTTCCCTGAACGAGACCCCATGCGTGTCATGCGGGCGCTGCGCGGAGACCTGCCCGGTCGGTGCGTTGATGCCTCGGCCGCGGATCCTGGAGACGTACCAGCTCGACGTGAGCCGGTGCATCTTCTGTGGCATCTGCGCCGACGCGTGCCCCTACGACGCGCTGCGCTGCGGCCCGGAGTTCGAATTCAGCGAGTACCAGCGCGACCTGCCCATGCTCGACATCCTCGAGATGTCCGACCGGGAGCGCCCCACCCGCTAGACCGACGCCTTCCCACTGCGCCGTCGCCGTGTGATTGCCCGTGACACCTATCAGCCAGGATGAAGCTCCTGCCATGCCGATCTGTGCCCCCGGGTGTCGCATTTCGCTGCTGACGGGCGCTCTGGCGCCGTTTCAGGCCGTTTCAGGCCGCTTCAGGCCGCTGCTTGACCGATAGGTATCGCCGACGGGCACATCCACGCGACCCTCGAGCCGCGGCGGCTCAGTCGCGTTCAACGATGGGGCGAGGACGGCCCGATCCGACGCGGAGCACAGTGAGGATCACGTAACCGAGCATCGCTCCCACGACGTTCAGGAGCAGGTCGTCGACGTCGGCCGAGCGGTCGGGAACCCATAGCTGCGCGAGCTCGATCGCGGAACTGAGCACGAGCGCGGTGACCAGGACCCGCAGCCATCGGTCCAGCCAGGGGAAGACGACAGGGCCGACGAGCCCCATGGGCAGGAGCAGGAGCAGGTTGCCCACCATCTGGCCCACCCAGTAGCCGGAATCCAGGTTGGCCAGGTAGATGCCGATGGTGCGGAGCGGGATGAGGTTGGGCTCCACGACCTGGCCCGGAGCGGGATTCGCGGGCACCAGCGTCAAGAGCAGCCCGCCGGTGAGCCAAATGCCGAGCACCAGCCCTGCCGCCAGACGAACAATCACGAGCCCAGTCTGTCAGGCGCGGTGCGAGGGTGCTCACCTGGGCACGCCGGTGTGTGGGCACCTCAGCAGGTATCCTCGCCCGCAATGACCGATCTCCCCCAGCAGCCGATCGAGATGATCCTGCTCCGCCAGCTGTCGGAGCACCTTTCGATTCCGATGTGGGTCATCGACGGTAAGGGGGATCTCGTTTTCTTCAACGAGGCGGCCGAGCCGACCCTCGGCGTGCGGGCCGACGACGTGGACCAGATGCCGTTCGAGACGTGGACCACGTCCTTCCGCCCCCGGGACGAGTCCGGAAACCCGCTGCCCAGAGAGGAGCTGCCTCCGATCATCGCCCTGCGCCAGGGCCGCCCAGCGCATGCCACGCTCGAGATCACCGGAGGGGACGGGGTCGCGCGCCGGATCGACGTCACGGCCTTCCCGCTGACCGGCGGGCACGGCGACATCATGGGCTCGGTGACGATGTTCTGGGAGTCCCCCGAGGCGTGATCGTCCGCCTGTGGGGAACCCGCGGGTCGGTGGCCAGCGCGGGCCCCCAGACGGCACGCTACGGCGGGAACACCGCCTGCGTGGAGGTGCGCGGCGAGGACGGGACGCTGCTCGTCCTCGACGCAGGGACGGGCATCCAGCGCCTGGGCGCCGAGGTCACGATGGAGGCCGGGCGGATCGACATCCTGCTGACCCACCTCCACATGGACCACATCCAGGGCCTGGGCTTCTTTGCCCCGATCTTTCGCCCCGGCTGCGAGATCCACATCTGGGGTCCGCCCTCGCCGACGCTCCATCTGCGAGCCCGCCTGACGCGCTACCTCTCCCCGCCCCTGTTCCCCATCCGCCTGCGCGACCTGCGTGCCAACTTCGACTTCCACGACGCCCCCCAGGAGCCGTTCCGCATCGGTCCGTTCACGATTCGGGCCGATGAGGTCATCCATCCCGGCGCGACCCTCGGCTTTCGGGTCAGCGAGAACGGCCGTTCGCTGGCCTACCTGAGCGACCACGAACCGGCGCTGGGCACCGGAGACGGCGATGGCGACCCGTCCTGGGTGAGCGGGCTGCGCCTGGCTCGCGGGGCGGACGTGCTCATCCACGACGCCCAGTACACGAACGAAGAGCGTGCCGAGCGGATGGGCTGGGGCCATTCCTCGGTCGGCGAGGCCATCGCCTTCGCCCGTCGCGCCCAGGTTGGGAAACTGGTCCTGTTCCACCACGATCCGGCACGAACCGACGACCAGATGGACGTCCTGGCCATGGCGGCCGCGGACCTGGCCGCGTCCACCGCCAGCGGCCTGCAGGTGACCGCCGGGCGCGAGGGCGATCAGCTCTTGCCGTAGAATCGGTCACGGCCTCTGGAGCGAGGCCGTGTGAGCGCTCGGTCTCGAACGGGAGCCTCGACTCTGGACATCTCGATCGTCCTCTTCGTGGTGCTCGCCGCCGGCGTCCTGGGCGGCGGCCTGGCGGCCGTGCTGCTGCGGAACGTGATCCATTCCGCGGTGGCCATGATGGTCTCCTTCGGAGCCCTGGCCGGCACCTACGCCCTGCTCGGCGCGCCCATCGTGGCCGCTGCCCAGGTCCTCATCTACCTGGGCGCCATCAGCGTGCTGATCCTGTTCGCGATCATGCTGACCCAGGCCGGTGACGCCAACCTGCCGGCACCATTCCAGCGCCAGGCGCCCGTCGCAGCCCTGGTCGCCATCGGGATCGTGGCCCTCGTCGGATGGGCCCTGCTCCAGTCCGACTGGCCCAACCCCAGCGTGATCATCCCGGTTGAGCTCGACGCCCTGGCCGCCGCCATCTTCAACGACTACGCGCTGCCGTTCGAGATCGTGGGCTTCCTGTTGCTGGCCGCCATCATCGGCGCCATCTACCTGGCCCGGCGGCCCGAAGAAGACGAGCGGATGAACTGACCGATGGGCCTCAACGGCTACCTGTTCCTGTCACTCGCCCTGTTCGGGATCGGGGCCTTCGGTTTCCTGGCCCGACGCAACGCGATCATGATGCTGATCTGCATCGAGCTCATGCTGAACGCCGTCAACCTGGCCCTGGTGGCGTTCAACGCGTTCGATTACTACGCCACCGATGACGCCGGCGCCGTCTTCTCGCTGCTCGTCATGGCCGTGGCGGCAGCCGAGGCGACCGTGGGCCTGGCCCTGGTCATCGCGATCATCCGCACCCGTCAGACCGCCGAGGTCGACGACTACGCCGATCTGAAGGAGTAGCGCGCTGGACCTGCAGTCGCTCGTCGCCCTGATCCCGGCCCTGCCGCTTGCCGGCTTCCTGTTCGCGGTGCTGGTTGGGCCGCGCTTCGACCGCATTCCGGAGCACGCCCAGCACGGTGAGGAGCACGGCGCCGGGGCCGGTCACGACTCGGGCGACGACGCGCACGCCTCCCACGCCGAGGCGGTGGACGAGTCCGGGTTCCGCAGCGTCCCGACCGAAGAGGAGCAGCGCGAGACCTCGCCCCACCGAACCCACGCCGACGACCTGGCCAACGCCAACGGGGCCGATGGGATCATCCCCGACCAGCTGAACGACGGGCGCGGGCAGCCCGGTCACGTGGCGCCCGGCGGGCCGCGGCCGGTCTACCGCTCGTGGTGGGTCCCGGTCGCACTGGTGGCCGTGGCATGGGCGGCGTCGATGGCGATCTTCGGCTCGGTCATCTTCGGAGGCGCCGAGTACCGGGTCACCGTCTACGAGTGGATCGTGTCGGGTGATTTCCGGATCGAGATCACGTTCTTCGTGGACGCGCTGACCGCGGTGCTGCTGCTGGTGGTCAGCACGGTGGGCCTGCTGGTCCACGTCTATTCCATCGGCTACATGGACGGCGATCGCAGCGTGTGGCGCTTCTTCGCCTACCTGAACCTGTTCATGTTCAGCATGCTGCTGCTGATCCTGGCCGACAACTTCCTGCTCCTGTACGTGGGCTGGGAGGCGGTCGGCCTGTGCTCGTACCTCCTCATCGGCTACTGGTACAAGAAGCCGTCCGCGGCAGGAGCCGCCAAGAAGGCGTTCATCGTCAACCGGGTCGGCGACTTCGGTTTCGGGCTCGGCGTGATCCTGATCTGGACCCTGCTCGGCACGCTGACGTTCGACGAGGTGTTCACGGGGATCGGCGGCCTCGAGGGCTGGCAGATCACGCTCATCGCCTTGCTCTTGTTCGCCGGGGCGGTGGGCAAGAGCGCCCAGTTCCCACTCCATGTCTGGCTCCCCGACGCCATGGAGGGCCCCACCCCGGTCAGTGCCCTCATCCACGCCGCGACCATGGTCAACGCCGGGGTGTACCTGGTCGCCCGCGCCAACCCGATCTTTGCCCACTCGCCGGAGGCGATGGGCGTGGTGGCGGCGATCGGCGTGTTCACTGCCGTCCTGGCAGCGGCGATCGCCCTGACGCAGAACGACATCAAGAAGGTGCTGGCCTACTCGACCGTCAGCCAGCTGGCGTACATGTTCTTCGGGCTGGGAATCGGGGCCTGGGCGGCGGCGATCTTCCACCTGCTGACCCATGGCTTCTTCAAGGGCCTGCTGTTCATGGCCTCCGGATCCGTCATCCACGGGGCCGGCGGCGAGCAGGACATGCGCTTCATGGGCGGCCTGCGGGAACGGATGCGCTGGACGTACGGGACCATGGTGGTGGGCGCCCTGGCGCTGGCCGGGATACCCATCTTCGCGGGGTTCTTCAGCAAGGACGAGATCCTGTCCGAGGCCTTCGCGCGCGGCTACCCGATCTACTGGGCGGTGGGCATCGGGGTCGCGTTCCTGACCGCGTTCTACACCTTCCGGATGATCTTCATGACCTTCCACGGCTCGTGGCGCGGACCGGCGGCGGCCTGGAAGCACGTCCACGAGAGCGCGCGGACGATGGTCGCGCCGCTCGTCATCCTGGCCGTGCCCACCGCGCTGGCCGGGCTCCTGCTGGGCATTCCGCCCGAGGGCGGCACCATCCACCTGTGGCTGGAGGAGGTCTTCGCCGACGCCGAGGGGCTCGGGGCCGGCATCCAGCCCGGCTCCATCCTGGCCGGGGCCATGGAGCACGGGGAGGCGCACAGCTTCGAGCTGTTCGGCCTGGGTGGGCTGCTGCTGCTCGCCGGGGCGTCCGTCGGCCTGGCCGGCATCCTGCTCGCCCGGCGCTGGTACATCCAGGATCCCGAGGCGCCGGCGCGCTTCGTGCAGCGCATCCCGTTCGGGCTCGGGCCGGGCATGTACCAGGCCAGCCTGAACAAGTACTACTTCGACGACCTGTACCAGCTCATCTTCTCCCGTGGCGGCGTGGTGCTCTCCAACGCCCTGTGGTGGTTCGACGTGAAGGTCATCGACGGGGCGGTGAACGGCGTCGGCTGGCTGGCCCAGCGCCTGGGCGGCGGGTTGCGCCGATCCCAGACCGGGCGGGTCCAGAACTACGGCTTGGGGATCGCGGCCGGGTTGGTCATCGTTCTGCTGGTCTACGCCACGGTGGTGCGCTGACATGAGCGGCCTGCCGGTGCTGTCGCTGATCGTCTTCACGCCCCTGCTCGGCGTGGCGGCCCTGCTGTTCGTGCCGGGCGCCAACCATCGGCTCATCCGCTGGGTGGCCCTGACCGCGGCCTTCGGCAGCCTGGGCTTCAGCCTGTTCCTGGTGGGCTACGACCCGGCCGGGGCGGAGTTCCAATTCCGCGAGGACCTCCCGTGGATCAGCGCGTTCGGGATCCGCTACCAGTTGGGGGTGGACGGCATGAGCGCGGTGCTGGTGCTGCTCACCACCGTCCTGAGCGTGGTCAGCATCCTGTACTCCTGGGGTCCGATCCAGATGCGGGTCAAGGAGTACTACGCCGCGATGCTGCTCCTGATGGCCGGCATGCTCGGCGTCTTCGTGGCGCTCGACCTGTTCGTGTTCTACGTCTTCTGGGAACTGAGCCTGATCCCGATGTACCTGGTGATCGGGATCTGGGGCGGGCCGGAGCGCATCTACGCCACGGTGAAATTCGTCATCTACACCCTGGTCGGCTCGCTTCTCATGCTGGTCGCGATCCTGGCCGTGGTCATCGCCAACGCCAACCTCCCGGGCGGGACGTTCACCTTCAGCTACGAGGCCCTGCGCGGCGTCCCGTTCCCCGATCTGCTCCAGGCGGGTGCGTTCATCGCGTTCGGGCTGGCCTTCGCCATCAAGGTGCCGATGTGGCCGTTCCACACCTGGCTGCCCGATGCTCACGTGGAGGCCCCGACCGCGGGCTCCATCATCCTGGCCGGGGTCCTGCTCAAGCTGGGCGGGTACGGGTTCCTGCGGTTCAGCCTGCCGTTGCTGCCCGATGCGGCCCACTCCTTCGCGCCGCTGATGATCGGTCTGGCCCTGATCGCCATCATGTACGGGGCGTTGGTGGCCATGGTCCAGCCCGACCTGAAGAAGCTGATTGCCTATTCGAGCGTGTCGCACATGGGCTTCGTGATGCTGGGCGCGTTCGTGTTCAACACCCAGGGCCTGCAGGGCGCCATCTTCCAGATGGTCAGCCACGGGATCACCACCGGGGCCCTGTTCCTGCTGGTGGGCGTCATCTATGAGCGCACCCACGACCGGCTGATCAGCCACATGGGCGGGCTGAACGCCCGCATGCCGGCCTACGCCGCCCTGTTCGGCCTGTTCACCTTCGCCAGCATCGGATTACCAGGCTTATCGGGGTTCGTGGGCGAGTTCCTGGTGATGCTCGGCGCCTTCCAGTATTCGGCCTGGGTCGCGGCCTGGGCCATGCTGGTCGTGATCGCCAGCGCGGTCTACATGCTGTGGATGTTCCAGCGCGCCTTCTTTGCCGTGCCGTCGGACTGGATGCGCCGGGCCTGGGGCGGGCTGCATGACCTGACCCGGGTTGAATGGCTGTCGCTGGCCCCGCTGGTGGTGCTGGTGGTGGCCCTGGGCGTGTTCCCGGCCCCCGTCCTGGAGGCCACCGCCGGGCCGGTGCAGCGCATCCTCGAGGCGGTTCAGAGCGCCGCGGGGCTCAACCTGGTCGCCTGGCCATGGTGAGACCGGTATGAACGACCCCGCCGCCCTGTACCCACTCCTGCCCGAGGCGGCCCTGGCCATCTCGGTCCTGGTGATCATCACCGTCGACCTGTTCCTGCCCCGGGAGCGCAAGTGGCTGCTGACCCCGCTGACCGTGGCCGGCCTGGCGGCCACCGCGCTGGCCATCGGGGCGGTCTGGACCACCCCGCCCAGCGGGGCGTTGGCGGGAGGGGTCTACACCGTTGACCGGCTGGCGCTGGTGCTGAAGCTGGCGGCGGTCGGTATCGGCCTGTTGACGACCCTGTTCGCGCCGGGCTACCTGGTCGTTCGCCGCCTGCCGTTGGGCGAGTTCAACGCCATCCTGCTGTTCTCGACCCTGGGCATCTTCGTCCTTTCCAGCAGCGCGGATCTCATCACCCTGTTCCTGGGCCTGGAGCTGATGGTCATGCCAGCCTACCTGCTGGCCGCCTTCCACAAGACCGATCGGTTCAGCAACGAGGGTGGGCTGAAGTACTTCCTGCTCGGGTCATTTGCAAGCGCCATCCTCCTGTTTGGGATCGCCTGGACGTACGGCCTGACCGGCTCGACCGTGTTCACCGAGATTGCCGAGGTGTTCTCGGGCGGGTTGATGAACGGGGCGGTGCTGGTCGCGATCGGCTTCCTGACCGTGGGCGCGACTTTCAAGGCGGCGGCGGTACCGTTCCACTTCTGGACCCCGGACGCCTACCAGGGCGCCCCGACGCCCATCACCGGGTTCCTGTCAGTAGGCCCCAAGCTGGGGGCCTTCGCCCTGCTGCTGCGCCTCTTCGGCGAGGCGTTCGGCCCGTTGCGCGCCGACTGGCTGGACGTATTCGTGGTCCTGGCGCTGGTGACCATGACGTTTGGCAACGTCGTGGCCCTGACCCAGACCAACGTCAAGCGGATGCTCGCCTACTCGTCGATCGCCCATACCGGATACATCCTGGCTGGGCTGGCGGCGTTTGCGGCGGCCACCGATCCGGATGTCGCCAGGGAGGCCATCGAGGCGGTCGTGTTCTACCTGGTCGGCTACTCGGTGATGAACATCGCGGCCTTCGCGGTGGTCGGCATGCTCCAGCGCGACGTGCGCCGCTACGGTGGGTTGGGGTCGTTCGCGGGCCTGGCCGGGCGCCAGCCGGCCCTGGCCGCGGCCATGACCGTCCTGCTCCTGTCGCTGACCGGCATCCCGCCCACGGTCGGGTTCTTTGCCAAGCTGTACGTGCTGCTGGCGTCGGTCGACGCGGGCCTGGCTTGGCTGGCGGTGGCGATCGCCCTGAATGCCGCCCTGGCCGCGTTCTACTACCTGCGGGTCGTGGTCTACATGTACATGCGTGACCCGGAGGCCGAGCCGGCGGAGGTGGAGCGCTCCGGAGTGGGCCGCCTGGCGCTGGTGCTCAGCGTGGCCGGCGTGCTCCTGCTCGGCATCTTCCCCGGCATCCTGCTGGGCTGGCTGCCGGCTTGAACGGTCGCCGGGCGCGAGGTCTGGCCCTTCCGCTGACCCTGGCCCTGCTGGGGGTGGTCCTGATCCTGGCCGGCCAGCTGCCGCTGGACGAGGGCGCGCGGCCCAGCCTGGCGCCTATCCCGACCCCGAGCCTGGTGGGTGGGACCCAGTCGCCCGGGGCCGCTCCCTCGACGGATGGCACGCCCGAGGCCACCCCCGAAGCCACGCCGATCCCCAGCGACTGGGTGGCGACCCAGATCCAGATCGAGTCGGTGGGCGTCAATGTCGCGATCCAGCGGCTCGCGCCAGGCCAGCCGCTGGGCGTCTGCTGCGCATTTCTGCTCGCACGGACCTCGGACCCGGGCCGCGGAACGAACTCGTACATCGCGGCGCACGCCCTGCGGCCGCTGTTCATAGGCCTGTGGAACGTCCAGCTCGGCGCCGAGGTGCGGGTCCTGATGTCCGACGGCCAGGTCCTCCGCTACCGCGTGACCGAGGTCCACCCCAACGTGTCCTGCCCCGACCCGGACGCCGAGCCAATGCCGAGCCCGCCGCTGGACCTCCTCTATGCGGGCCCCGGGTGCGAGGAGGGAGGCCGCTGGACGGCGGCCACCGACCACGAACGGCTGACGCTCCAAACCTCCCAGGGCTTCAACCGCAACTGGGGCGAGCTGATCGTGGTCGCACTGCCCTTCCAGCCCTGATCTCGACCCATCAGAGGTCGCGCCTCCGGAACCGCAGGGCGGCGCCGGCCCAGGCCAAAGCGGCCAGGGTCAGGCATAGGCCGATGGCCTGGAGGCCCACCGTGATCGGCCGATCGGCCGGGACCATACCGGCCACCAGCCAGTAGCCGCTCGCGGGATGGACGGCCGTCTCACCGAGCAGGACGAACGGCGGGGCCAATATCGCGGCACCAGCGACGACCGTCACGAGCGTGACCCGGCTCGAAGCATCGACGGCGATGGCCAGCGCAGCCGCCGACAGTGGCAGTGCCGGAGCGGCAGCGGCGAGCACCGTCACGGCCATCGCGACCGGACCCGGCGCCCCTTCCAACGGAGGCGGCAGGGCGAGGCCGGCCAGGATCCCGGCCAGGACGAATGCCACCAGCACGGCCAGCGCCGGAAGCGCCAGCCAAGCCCTGATGAGCGCGGTCCGGGGCACGGCCCGGACCACCAGCCACGCTGCGGCGCCCGAGCCGATTTCCTCGCTGAAGCCTGTGCCCACCAGGGCTGCGCTCAGCACGGCGGCCGCGGCGAAGCCAACCGCCAGCGCCAGGCGACCGGCCTCCGCACCGAACTGGCCGTCGACGATGACCGCCACCACGGCCGCGATGGCCGGAAGGACCAGCAGGCCCAGCAGCCGGAGCTGAATCCAGAGCTGGCGCGCGACATGAACGGTGAGGATCATGGGATCAGGTCGGCCAATGCGGTCAGGCCGCGCAAGGAGATGGGCAGGCGCTGCGCGTCCAGCTCGCCAATCGGCGCGTGGAGCGCCACGCGTCCATCGCGGATGAGGACCACCTGGTCGACGACACCGCCCTGCTGGGCCGGGTAGCGACTGGCGATGAGCACGGTTCGGCGCTCGCCCGGGATGCGGAGCAGCCGCAGTCGATCGGACGGAGCGTGGGCGCGCAGCGGCTCATCCAGGAGGAGGACTTCGGGGTCGGGGAGGAGGGCGGCTGCCAGCGCCGTCCGTTCGAGAATGATGCGCCCGGAATGCTGCAACGGACGGTCGCGGATGGCGCCCAGCCGGAACGCCTGGAGGAATTCTTCGATCTCGCGCTGTCGTTCGGCACCGTCGATGCCGGCCAGGCTCGCGGCCAGGTCCAGGCTTTCGGCCGCCGTCATCCACCGCGGAATGCCCGGATCCGATCCAACGAAGCCGATCCTCCGGGCCCACCCCTCGGGAACGGCCGTCTCCCGCTGGAGCCCGGCCAGGGTCACCGTTCCACGGTCCGCGCGGGCCAGGCCGGCCATGATCCGCAACAGCAGCGAAGGAGCCTCGGGGTCGACCCCGGCCAGCAGGACACGCGCCCCGACCGGTACCGCCAGCTCGATCCCATCCAGAATCGGCCGGTTGCCGACCTGGCGAGCGAGGTCGTTGACCTCCACCGCCACCGGCCGCAGGCGACCGGCGGCCGGAGACGACCACAGCGCATCCGGTGTGGAGGTCGGCATGGCCGGACTCTACCGCGTCCCGATCGGCGGAGGTCGTATTGACACCTGCCCAGCCCGGGTAATAGGATAAGCCACGCCTTATATAAAGGCGACCTTAACCGTTCACTCCTCAGAGGCCCACCGCGTGACCCTTCTCCGCGCCGACTCGATCGCGACCCGCGACCTCCGCCTGTTGCGCGACCTGTACCGCGCCCTGGCCGACCCCACCCGGCTGCGGATCTGCGCCATCCTGGGCGAGTCGGGACCCCTCCCCGTCAATGAGCTGTCGTCTCGATTCGGGTTGTCTCAGCCGCTCATCAGCTGGCACCTGCGGATCCTGCGCACGGCGGGGCTGGTGGAGATGCGGCCCCACGGTCGCGAGAAGCTGTGCGCCCTGCGACCCGCCGCCTTCGCCGCGCTGACCGCCGCCCAGCAACGCCTGGTGGCAGGTGACCTGCGCCTGGCCGCCACCCAGGGCCTGGATGCGGGAGGCGTGCTTCGTGTCCGATGATCGCGCGCCGCGCGGCGATGCGCTCCTCTCGGCCCGGCTCAAGGAGGCGGGTCGGGTGGCCGTGGCGCCGGTGGTGAATGTCCTGGCCGCGGCGGGGGTCTCTCCCAACTCGGTCACGGTTTCTGGCCTGATCCTGGTCGCGGCTGCCTCGCTCCTGGTGTGGCAGCGATCCCTGCTGCTGGGCGCGGTGTTCCTGGCCGTGGGCGCGAGTCTGGACGCCATCGACGGCGGCCTGGCCCGGGCCCAGGGCGGCGCCACGCCCTTCGGGGCGTTTCTTGACAGCACCCTGGACCGCACCGGGGAAGCCCTCGTCTACCTCGGCATCGTGGCCTTCTGGCTGGATCGCACCGCCCAACCCTTCGTGCCAGTCATGCTG
Organism: Candidatus Limnocylindria bacterium; assembly: GCA_036397375.1. Taxonomy (GTDB): domain Bacteria; phylum Chloroflexota; class Limnocylindria; order QHBO01; family QHBO01; genus DASTEQ01. The sequence continues at coordinate 3,199 of DASWJA010000032.1, read as the reverse complement.
GCCGCCCTCGCCCTGAGCGGCTCGTTCCTGGTCAGCTACTCGCGGGCCCGGGCCGAGGCCGTCGGCTTCACTGCCTCCAACGGCTGGGCGCCCCGTCCCGAGCGGCTGATCATCCTGGTCCTGGGCCTGGCGCTGGCTGGGCTTGGCCATGCCATCGCTCTGATCGCGGCGATGGGTGTCATCGCCATTCTCGCCTGGGTGACCGTCGCCCAGCGCATCTGGAACGTTCGTCAGCAGGCGGCTTCCGCCGCCCTGCCTGCCCCCATCGGTCAAGACAAGGAGAGCTGAACATCGTGGCCACCAACACCAAGATCGCCTCGAACGGGCGGAACGGGAAGCGACGCTCGGACGGCAAGGTCCGGGTCGCCATCGTGGGCGTGGGCAACTGCGCCTCGAGCCTGGTGCAGGGGCGCTACTACTACGAGAACGCCCGTGTCGGGGACCAGATCCCGGGCCTCATGCACGTCGACCTGGGCGGCTACCACATCCGCGACATCGAGTTCGTGGCCGCGTTCGACATTGACCGCAACAAGGTCGGCAAGGACCTGTCGGAGGCCATCTACACCGCCCCCAACAACACGTACGTGTTCCAGCAGGTGCCCCACCTGGGCGTCACCGTGGATCGGGGCATGACCCTCGACGGGCTGGGCAAGTACCTGTCCCAGGTCATCGAGAAGGCGCCCGGCCAGACCGCCGACGTGGTCGGCATCCTCCGCGAGCGGGAGGTCGACGTCCTGGTTTCCTACCTGCCGGTGGGCAGCGAGGACGCCACCAAGTGGTACGTCGAGCAGGCACTCCAGGCGGGTGTCGGCTTCATCAACGCAATCCCGGTGTTCATCGGGCGCGAGGCGTATTGGCAGCGCCGCTTTGCCGAGCATGGCCTGCCGATCATCGGTGACGACATCAAGAGCCAGGTGGGCGCCACGATCACGCATCGGGTCCTGACCCGGCTGTTCATGGACCGCGGGGTGCGGGTGGATCGCACCTATCAGCTCAACTTCGGAGGCAACACCGACTTCCTGAACATGCTGGAGCGTGAGCGGCTGGAGTCGAAGAAGATCAGCAAGACCAACGCGGTGACCTCGATGCTCGACTACGAGCTGGGGCCGGACAACGTCCACGTCGGGCCTTCGGATTACGTGCCGTGGCTGAAGGACCGCAAGTGGTGCCACATCCGGATGGAAGGAACCACCTTCGGCGACGTGCCGCTCAACCTGGAGCTCAAGCTCGAGGTCTGGGACTCGCCAAACAGCGCCGGCGTGATCACCGATGCCATCCGCTGCGCCAAGCTGGGTCTGGACCGCGGGCTGGCCGGCACGCTGGTCGCGCCGTCCTCGTACTTCATGAAGTCGCCGCCCATCCAGATCCACGACGACGTGGCCCGGGAGCGGGTGGAGGCCTTCATCCGGGGCGAGGACAACGAGACCCTGGACGGCACCGAGGCGCCGCGTCCGGTACGGGCCAGGCGTGCCCCGCGAGTGCCTCGCGCCAAAGCCGCCGCCCGGCGCTGAAGGCCTCGCTGAGTGCGTCCCGCCGTGACCGCTGAGGGAAGCTCGACTCGCGCTCGGGCGCGGCAACATGCTGCGCGTGGGGGCGAGCGCGGACGTGAGCGACTGGCGTACTGGGGCTACCGAGCGACCGAACGGGCCCTGAGCGCGCTGCCCGGCCGGGTCGTGCTGCCGGCGGCGGCGGCGCTCGCCAACGGCGCCTATGACCTGTCCGGCGCGAAGGGCGCCGTGATCCGAGCCAACATGGCCCAGGCCCTGGGCCTCCGGGTTGAGGATCCACGCGTGTCGCGCGCCGCGCGCCGCGCGTTCCAGAACTACGGCCGCTACCTGGCCGAGGTCATGCGCCTACCGGCCCTGGACCCGGTGGAGGCCCGGCAGCGCGTTACGTTCCATGGCTGGGAGAACCTCGCTGTCGCGCAGGGGACGGAGGGCAAGGGGCTTCTCATCTGCGCGGTCCACGTGGGCGCCATGGATCTCCTGGCCCCAGCCCTGATGGTCGAGGGCGAAAAGATCAGCGTGGTGGGTGACGATACGACGTACGGGCGGCTGTACGACCACCTGGCGGCGGTGCGCGGCGCGTTCGGGGTACAGGTCATCGGGTGGCGCAACCTGCGCCGGCTGTACAAGGTGCTCCAGAGCGGCGGCAACCTCGCCCTCCTGTGCGATGGCGCCTACCGACCCGGCGACGTCCCGGTCGAGCTGCTGGGAGCCGCCACCACGTTCCCGGCGGGGCCGGCGGTGATCTCGGCCCGGACCGGTGCCGCCATCCTGCCCATCGGCGCCCGGCGGACCGATGACGACCGGCTGGAGGCATGGGGATACCCCGTCATCCGGGCCACCAGCAGCGAACCGGCCGAGGTCTACCGCGCCACCCAGGCCCTGGCCGATGCCCTGGGCCAGGTCATCGCCGGCGACCCGGGCCAGTGGTACATGTTCCGCCCGGTATGGCCCCAGACCGAGGCCGACCGGTCCACAGCGGCGGCAGCGTTGGCTCGCGCCCGGGCGGGCGAGGACTGGACCATCGGCGGCCGATGAGCCTGCGTCCGGGCGGCCTGGTCCTGCGCGCCGGCCTGGAGCTGGGGGATGGTCTGGTCGGCCTTCTCCCCGCTCGCGCGGCCTACGCCCTGGCGGACCGGCTCGGGTTGGCGTGGTACCGATTCGCCCCGGCCCGACGCCGGCTGGTGGCGGCCAACCTGGACCGCGTGTGCGCGGCCACGGGGCGGCCGGTCAACGGCACCGAGCTGCGGCGACTGGTGCGCGCGGCATTCGTGGCCCACGCCCGCTACTACCTGGAGGTGATCCGCCTCCCGCGGCACGGCCGCCGGGATATCGACCACATGCTGGTGCTCGACGACGCGGCCGGCGTTGAAGCCCTGGCACGGACGGGCGGCGTCATCGGCGTATCGGCCCATTTCGGCAACTTCGAGCCGGGGGCCATCTGGCTTGCCGCCCGCGGCCTGCGCTGGGTGGCTCCCGTCGAGCGCATCGAGCCGCCGGAGCTGTTCGCGTACCTGCGTTCGAGGCGCGGCGCGGGCAGCGTTGGGGGAGATATGGTGCCGCCCCCGTCCGGCCGTCGCGTGCTCCACGGTTTGCGCCACGGCGAGCTGGTGGCCATCGCGGCCGACCGCGACCTGAGCGGGAGCGGCCTGGTGGTGAGCCTCTTCGGCCACCCGGCGCGGGTGCCGGATGGT
>DASWJA010000031.1:0-6209 GCA_036397375.1 Candidatus Limnocylindria bacterium | reverse complement strand
CCGCAGCGCCCCCGCACCCTGTCCCTGGTGGCCCAGATCTTCGACGAGTTCGTCGAGCTCCACGGCGATCGCGCGTTCCGTGACGACCCGGCCATCGTGGGCGGTCCGGCCCGCCTCGACGGTCGGGCGGTCATGGTCATCGGCCATCAGAAGGGAACCGACACCGAGTCGAACATTTTTCGGAACTTCGGCTCACCCCTGCCAGAGGGCTTCCGCAAGGCGCAGCGTCTGATGCGGATCGCCGATCGGATCGGACTTCCGCTGGTGACTTTCCTCGATACGGCCGGGGCGTTTCCCGGGCCCGCCGCCGAGGAACGGGGTCAGGCCGAGGCGATCGCGAGCTCGATCCGGCTCATGACCGGGCTCCGGGTGCCGATCATCGTCGTCATCACCGGCGAAGGCGGGTCGGGCGGCGCCCTGGCGATCGGCGTCGGGGACGAGGTCCTGGCGCTCGAGAACGCGGTGTACTCGGTCATCTCCCCCGAGGGCTGTGCCGCGATCCTGTGGCGATCGGCGGACGCCGCGCCGTTGGCCGCTGCAGCCATGAAGATGACCGCGGCCGAGCAGCACGAGCTGGGCATCGTCGACAGCGTGATCCCCGAACCCGCTGACGGGGCGCACACCGATCTGCCGGCCACGGCGGCCGCCATCAAACGTGGGATCCTCGGCTCGCTGGCGCGGCTGGATCGGCTCGCTCCGCAGGATCTGCAGGCGAGTCGCTATGCTCGGCTGCGCGGCATCGGGACCGTGATCGAGGTCGAGGTCTCGACCCTGCGCGCGGCGTCGCCGTCGCTCGGGGCCCGGCTGGGAAGGCTGCTGGGGCTCCCCGCGGGGGCGCCGGCGCCGGTCCTCGAGGATGACGAGCTCGACCAGGAGGGTGCATGACCGACCAGAACTCGGCCGAGGCTATCGCCCGCGCCGCCGCAGACCTCGTACCGGCGCTTACCGAGCGCCTCAACCGGCTGGGACTGGGCGAGATCGAGATTCGGCACGGCGACCTGCGGGTTCGAGTTGCGGCGGCGGACCAGCCCGCGCCCGGCCCCGGCGTGGAGGTCGGCGTGGCCCGCCCGGTGGTCGGCGTCACGCCCGCGCCGGGCGGCGCGGCCGTGCGACACCTGGAGCCGGTCACCTCGCCAGCGGTCGGCCACTTCGTGTACGCCGACGGGCTGGGGCCGGGGCTGGCGGTCAGCGCCGGCGACGAGATCGGCTTCGTGGAGATGCTCGGCGTGCGCCACGAGGTGCGCTCCACCGGCGATGGCGTGGTACGGCACCTGGTGGCGGAGAGCGGGGAGCCGGTGGAGTACGGCCAGCTGCTGGTCGAAGTCGATCGCGCAGACGCGGGCTGATGTTCGCCAAGATCTTGATCGGAAACCGCGGCGAGATCGCGGTCCGCATCCTCCGCACCTGCCGCGAGCTCGGGATCCCGGCCGTGGTCGCCTTCAGCGAGCCCGACCGGGAGTCCATGGCGGTGCGGATGGCGGACGAGGCCATCTGCATCGGTCCAGCCGAAGCCCGACGGTCGTACCTGAACCAGCCGGCGCTGATCAGCGCCGCCCTGATCACCGGCTGCGACGCGATCCATCCGGGGTACGGCTTCCTGTCTGAGGACGCGTCGTTCGCCGAGGCCTGCGCCGTGCACGACCTGACCTTCATCGGCCCCCGGGCTGCGGTCATCGAGCGATTCGCGTCGAAGTACGCCGTCCGCCGCATGCTGGCCGCCAACGGGCTGCCCACCGTGCCCGGCAGCCGCGGCATCGTGGCGGACCTCAGCGACGCCCTGGCGCAGGCCGAGGAAGCGGGCTACCCGGTCCTCCTCAAGCCGTCGGCCGGCGGCGGCGGTCGCGGCATGCGCCTCGTGCGCTCGCCTCGGGAGATGGAAACCTCGCTGCCGCTCGCGCGCTCCGAGGCCCGCGCCGCGTTCGGCGACGACTCGATGTACTTCGAGCGCTGGATCGAGGAGAACCGCCACGTCGAGGTCCAGGTCCTGATCGACGGCCACGGCAACGGGATTCATCTTGGCGAGCGCGACTGCTCAGTCCAGCGCCGCCACCAGAAGATCATTGAGGAGGCGCCTTCGCCGGCCATGGCCGAGCCGGCCCGCGAGCGCCTGCGCGACCTGGCAATTCGTTCGGTGCTGTCCGCCGGCTACGAGAACGCCGGCACCCTCGAGTTCCTGCTCGACCCCGAGGGGAACTTCTATTTCATCGAGATCAATTGCCGGATCCAGGTCGAGCATCCGGTGACCGAAATGCTGACCGGGGTGGACCTCATCGCCGAGCAGATCCGGATCGCGGCCGGCGAGCACCTTCGGCTGACCCAGGAGCAGGTCGCGCTGCGCGGGCACGCGATCGAGTTCCGGATCACGGCCGAGGACCCGCACGACAACTTCTCGCCCCAGACCGGAGTCATCACGGAGCTCCAGCTGCCCGCCGGTCCGAACGTGCGCGTGGACACCCATCTGTATGTTGGCTACGAGATCCCGCCCTTCTACGACTCCTTGCTGGCCAAGCTGATCGTGTGGGGCGAGACCCGCGCCGAGGCGCTGGGCCGGGCCCGGGGTGCCCTGGACGAATGCCATGTCGAGGGCGTCAAGACCAATCTCCCCTTCCATCGCGGGATCATCGACAATGCAGCCTTCGTGAACGCCGAGGTCAGCACCAACCTGCTGGACCGCGTCGGCCCCGCCGCCTTCGTCGGCGAGCCCGCCTGAGAAAGCCGATGTCGACCGATCGCTCCCCAGCGCTCCCGGACCCGGAGCTGCCGCCGCTTCCGTGGGAGGCGGCGGACATCATGACTATCCTGCCCCACCGCTACCCGTTCCTCCTCATCGACCGCGTGGTCGAGATCGAGCCTGGACAGCGGGTCGTGGCGATGCGGAACGTGACGGCCAACGAGCCGCAGTTCGCAGGCCACTTCCCCGGTCGCCCGATCATGCCCGGGGTGCTGCTGGTCGAATCCCTGGCCCAGGCCGGCGCCGTGGCCGTCCTGTCCTTCCCCGCCAACCGCGGAAAGCTGGTCCTGTTCGCGGGCATCGACGACTGCCGCTTCCGCCGAATCGTGGTCCCCGGTGACACCCTGCGCCTGGAGATCACGGTCGAGAAGCTCGGCCGCGTGTCGGGCCGCGCCCGGGCCGTCGCAACGGTCGATGGCGAGCTGGCGGTCGAGGCCACCCTGTCGTTCATCATGCCCCGTGACCAGGACATCGCCGGAGGGCGACTGCCCGGTGGCTGATCGCGCGCCGCAGCCCAGCTCGGAGGAGCGCGGCGAGCGACGAGTCGTCGTCACCGGCCTGGGCGCCGTCACCCCGCTCGGCAATGACGTGGCCACCTACTGGGACGGCCTGGTCAGCGGTCGGAGCGGCATCCAACGCATCGCGGGCTTCGATCCGGGCCGCGTCCCCTCGCAGGTGGGGGGCGAGGTTCGCGACTTCGATCCGACCACGGTCATGGATCGGAAGGACGTGCGGCGCCATGACCGCTACGTCCACTTCGCCTGGGCAGCCACCGTGGAAGCCCTGACCGATGCCGGGATCCCGATCCCGATCGTGGACGAGGCCGAGGCGGACCGCACCGGCGCGATCGTGGCCACCGGAATCGGTGGCATCGGCTCCATGGTGCGCGACATTCAGGAGGCGATGACGGACGGCATCGAGCGGGTGGGTCCGTTCACCCTGCTGAACATGCTTACCGACACCGCCGCCGGCCACGTGGCCATCAGCGCCAACGCCCGTGGTCCGAACTACGCCACCGTCAGTGCCTGTGCCTCGAGCAACCACGCCCTGGGCGAGGCGGCGGGCATCATCCGCCGCGGCGACGCCGACGTCATGCTGGCCGGCGGCTCGGAGGCGGCCATGTGCGAGATGGTGGTGGCCGCGTTCTGTGCCATGCGCGCCCTGTCCACCAAGCGCAACGACGACCCGACCCACGCGTCGCGGCCGTTCGACGTCGACCGCGACGGGTTCGTGATCGCCGACGGCGCCGGGATGCTCGTCCTGGAGGAGCTCGAGCACGCGAGGGCGCGCGGGGCGCGGATCCGCGCCGAGTTCATCGGCTATGGCGCGTCGGACGATGCGTCCCACGTGACCCTCCCCGCACCCGGCGGACGCGGCGCCGCGGCGAGCATGCGGATCGCGCTGGCCGACGCCGGACTGGCGCCCGAAGAGCTGGGCTACATCAACGCCCACGGGACATCGACTCCGCCCAACGACCCGGCCGAGACCGCGGCCATCAAGACCGTCTTCGGCGACGATGCGTATCGGGTCCCGATCAGCAGCACGAAGTCCATGACCGGGCACCTGATGGGCGCCGGGGGCGGCATCGAGGCCGTGGCCTGCGTCCGGGCCCTGGAGACCGGGATCCTCCCGCCCACCATCAACCTCGAGACACCCGACCCCGAGTGCGACCTCGACTACGTGCCCAACCTGGCGCGGCAGGCGCGCATCGCCACCGCCATGAGCAATGCGTTCGGGTTCGGCGGGCACAACGCGACCCTCGTCTTCCGGCGCTGGGATCGGGACTGACCGATGGCCAACGATCCGATCCTGGACGCGGTCGACGCCCTGACCGGCCCGTTCCTGGACAGCGGGTTGGCCGAGATGGAGGTCGAGGTCGGCGGGATCACGGTCCGCCTGGCGCGTCCCCGCCCGCCCGCCGCGCCGGCGACGTCCCCGGCCACGCCCACCACCCCGTTCGGCGAAGCCGCGCCCGGCCATCAGTTCATCACCGCCCCCCTGACCGGGGTCTGGTATCCGGCCCCGTCGCCGGGGGCCCGCCCGTACCTGGTGCTCGAGGGGGAGGTGTCGGTGGGACAGGTGGTGGGTCTGATCGAGGCCATGAAGCTGTTCAACGAGATCAAGTCCGACGTGGCGGGCACGGTGAGCCGCGTCATGGCCGACAATGGGATGCTGGTGAAGCGCCAGCAGCCGCTGTTCGAGGTCCGACTGGCATGACGTCGACCCAGGCCGTCATCACCGGGTGGGGGATGTACGCGCCGTCCAAGGTGCTCACAAACGACGAGCTGTCGAAGATCGTGGACACCTCCGACGAGTGGATCGTGAGCCGGACCGGGATCCGCGAGCGGCGCATCGCCGCGGACGACGAGACGACCGCCACCCTGGCCACCAATGCCGGCCGCGACGCGCTGGCGGTGGCCGGACTGGACCCGTCGGATCTGGATCTCGTGATCGTGGCCACCGCCAGCCCCGACTACCTGATGCCCGCCACCGGGCCGCTGGTGGCTCGCGACCTGGGCGCAAAGCGCGCCGCCGGGTTCGACCTCAACGCGGCCTGCACCGGGTTCGTGTTCGGACTGGCCACCGGGGCCGGCTTCATCGGCAGCGGGATGTACCGCCAGGTGCTGGTGGTGGGCGTCGACCTGCTGAGCCGCTACCTGGATTGGACCGATCGGAACACGTGCGTCCTGTTCGGCGACGGGGCGGGCGCAGTGGTCCTGTCCGCCTCCGAGGCCCCTGGCGGCCTGCTTGGCTGGCAGCTGTTCACCGATGGGACAGGGGCCGAGGGGATCATCATTCCGGGCGGCGGCACCGCCCACCCGCTCTCCGCCGAGACGCTGGACGGGAGGCTGCAATTCCTGCGCATGGCCGGCAAAGAGGTGTACCGATACGCCACCCGGCAGCTAGCCGAATCGACCCGGGCGGCGGTGGCCGCTGCCGAACTGCGCATGGATGACGTCGACCTGTTCCTCTACCACCAGGCCAACCTTCGCATCCTGGAGAGCGTGCGTGACCTGCTCGGCATTTCCGGCGACAAGGTCTACGTCAACCTCGACCGATACGGGAACACCTCGGCAGCCTCGGTGCCCATGGCCCTGGTCGAGGCGGTCGCTGCCGGACGGGTCCAGATCGGGGATCGGCTCCTCATGGGCGCCTTCGGGGCGGGCTACACGGCCGGCGCGGCAGTCGTGGAGTGGACCGCAGATCCCGCGCGCGCGTTCCTGGCTCCCGGGGAGCAGACGCGCGCTGGCCAACCGCGCCGCGAGCCGGTGGCGGCCGGCAGGGCCTGATGTTCGACCTCGCCGGTCGGGTGGCGCTGGTCACGGGGGCCAGCCGGGGTTTGGGCCGGGCGATGGCACTGGCCTTCGCGGGGCAGGGCGCCGACGTGGTGGTCAATTACCGCGAGAGCGCCGCCGCCGCCGCCGAGGTGGTGGGCGAGATCACGGCCATGGGCCGCCGCGCGATCGCGGTCCAGGGC
>DASWJA010000030.1:0-8990 GCA_036397375.1 Candidatus Limnocylindria bacterium | reverse complement strand
CGTCGGGATGGGCAGCGATCCGGCGGCCGGCGGCGCCTCGTCGGCGGTGACGGCCGGCGAGCCCGCGCCCCGCGGCCGGGCTACCGGGACCGGTGATGACTGAGCGCCGGGGCCGGCGCCGCCGTTCCCGTTGCCGATCGCAACCACTCCCCCGCCGCGCTGCCCCCGGCTGCGCTGCAGGCGGTCCCGTTCGGCGCTGAACTCAGCCGCCCCCATGCGCTGCGCGTCGTCCCACGCGTGCACCGTCTCGCACAGCAGCTTGGCCTCCTCGTCGCGATGGTCAACGCGGCCGTTGACCAGGACCACGGCGTCATCGGCCCAGGCGTTGGCGGTCTCGGCGAAGACCTTGGGAAAGACGACCACCTCCACGCTGCCCTGGAGATCCTCGAGCTGCGCGACGAGCATCGTGGACCCGGCCCGAGTGATGACCCGGCGCGTGCCCTGGATGATCCCGCCCAGCGTGACGCGCGCCTGGTCCGACTCCTCGGCCAGGTCACCGGTGTACGCGGTCACGAAGTCCGGCAGCTGATCGGCGATATCTCCCAGCGGGTGCTCGGTCAGGTATAGCCCCAGCAGCTCCTTCTCCCAGCGCAGCCGCTCGCGGCGCGAGATTTCGCCTCGGACCATGTCGGTCGCGCCGGCGCCGCCGTCGGCCGCCGCCTCGGTGGCCATCGGTACCGCGAACAGGTCGAACATGGTCGACTGCCCCGCGGCGACGTCACGGTGATGCCGAGCGGCCGCGTCCAGCGCCCCGTCCAGGCGATCCAGCAGGGCGCCCATGCTGCCCAGCGACACCAGGGCGTTGACCTTGATCAGCGACTCGAACACGCGCTTGTTGACGCGCTGCGGGTCGACGCGGCGGCACAGGTCGTCCAGTGAGCGGAACGGTCCCCCGGCGGGCTCGGCGTCCGCGTCGGCTTCGCGTGAGGCGACGATGGTCTCGACCGCCGCCTCGCCGACGTTCTTGACCGCCGCCAGCCCGAACCGGATGGCGCGCGTGCCGTCCGCATCGGCCTCGACCTCGAACAACGAGCCGGAGCGCTGGACGTCGGGCGGGCGGACCTGAATACCGAGGCGCCGGCACTCGGCGACCACGGCGGCCACCTTGTCCGACCGCTCGCGGAACCCGTTCAGGACCGCGGTCATGAACTCGACCGGGTAGTTGGCCTTGAGGTAGGCGGTCTGGTAGGCGATCAACCCGTAGCAGGTGGCGTGGGCCTTGTTGAATCCGTAGCGGGCGAAGGGCTCGAAAGCGGCGAACACCAGGTCCACGGCCGCCGGCGGGATGCCCTTCTTCTTGGCCCCGGCCTTGAACTTGGCCTCGTGCTCGCGCAGCACCTGGGCGTTCTTCTTGCGGATGGCGTAGCACAGGTTGTCCGCCTCGGGGCCGGTGTAGTCGGCCATGGCGATGGCCGCGGCCATGATGTCCTCCTGGTAGACGAAGATGCCGTACGTCTCGTGGAGGGCGGGCTCGAGCGAGGGGTGGAGGTACGTCACCGGCTCCTCGCCGTGCTTGCGCCGGATGTAGGCCGGGATGTTGGCCATCGGTCCGGGCCGGAACAGGGCGACCATCGCCGCCAGGTCGCGCACCTCGGTGGGGCGCAGGTCCTTGACGTAGCGGCGCATGCCGGAGCCTTCCAGCTGGAATATGCCAGTCGTCTCGCCGGTGGACAGGAGCTGGAACGTCGCCGCGTCGTCGAGCGGGAGGTCCTCGACGTCGATGGCGATCCCCCGGTGGCGCTGGATGAGCTCGACCGCGTCGGCCAGGATGGTCAGGTTGATGAGCCCCAGGAAGTCGAACTTCAGTAGGCCCAGTGCCTCGCACGCATGCATCTCGAACTGGGTCATGGTCGTTTCGCCATCGGTCGCGCGCTGGAGGGGCATGATGTCGGTCAGCGGCTCGCGACTGATCACGATCCCGGCCGCGTGGGTGGACGCGTGGCGGGCTACGCCTTCCAGCTGGCGGGCGGCGCCCAGGAGCCGATCCACGCGGTCGTCGCCGGCCATGAGCTCCCGCAGCTGGGGGCTCGTCTCGACCGCCCGCTCGAGGCTGATGTTCAGCTCATTGGGCACCGCCTTGGCGACCCGATCGGCCTCGGCGTAGGTCAGGCCCATGGCGCGCCCGACGTCGCGGATGGCGGCCTTCGCGCCCAGCGTTCCGAAGGTGATGATCTGGGCCACGCGGTCAGTGCCGTACTTGCGGGTCACGTAGTCGATGACCTCGCCCCGGCGGTTGTCCTGGAAGTCGATGTCGATGTCGGGCAGGGTCACCCGGTCCGGGTTCAGGAAGCGCTCGAAGGGCAGGCGGTAGGCCAGCGGGTCCACCGGCGTGATCCCCAGCGAATAGGTGACGATGCTCCCCGGCGCCGATCCCCGGCAGGTGGTCATGATCGACTGCTCGCGGGCAAACCGGGTGAAGTCAGCCACGATCAGGAAGTACGCCGAATACCCCATCCGGTCGATGATCCCCAGCTCGTAGTCCAGCCGGCCGTGGATCTCCGGGGTGACCTCCGGATACCGATCCGCCAGCCCGCGCTCGCATTCGCGGCGCAGCCACGACGCGGCCGTCTCGCCGTCGGGGACGGGGTAATCGGGCAGGCGGAGGCGATCGAACTCGAGGCGCAGGTCGACCATGTCGGCCACGCGGAGCGTGTTGTCCATGGCCTCGGGCAGCTCCCCGTTGAACAGGCGGCGCATGTCGGCCGGCGGCTTGACATAGAACTCGTTCGTGTCGAACCGGAATCGACCGGGCGTGTCGAGGTTGGCCGCGGTCTGGATGCACAGCAGCAGGTCGTGCGCCTCGGCCTGCTCGGCCAGGGTGTAGTGCGTGTCGTTGGTCGCCAGCAGCGGAATGTTCGTGCGCCGAGCCAGCTCCACCAGCTGCTGGTTCAGGCGCGTCTGCTCGGGCACCCCCGAGTCCTGGACCTCGAGGAAGTAGTTGCCATCGCCAAGGATGGACCGATAGTCATCGGCCACCTGCATCGCACCCCGCTCATCGCCTTCAGCCAGGCGTCGCAGGACCTCGCCACTCAGACACGCGCTGGTGCCGATCAATCCCTCGCTGTGCGCGGCCAGTAGCTCCCTGTCGATGCGCGGCTTGTAGTAGTAGCCGTCGAGGTGGGCGGTGGTGACCAGGCTGAGCAGGTTCCGATAGCCGATCGCATCCTTGGCCAGCAGGATGAGGTGGTAGTAGTCGGAATCCGCCTTGCCCTCCTTGTCGGTGTGCCGGCGGGGCGCGACGTAGGCCTCGACTCCGATGATGGGCTTGATGCCAGCCGTGGTCGCCGCTTCGTAGAAGGCAATGGCGCCGTACAGCGCGCCGTGATCGGTGAGGGCCACGGCCGGCATGCCCAGCTCCCCCACCCGGTTCGCCAGCTCGGGCAGCCGCGACAGGCCATCCAGCAGGCTGAACTCCGAGTGGACGTGGAGATGGACGAACTCGTCGCGGGGCGAATTCACGGGGAGCCCATGGTAGCCCGCCGACCTCGCCAACGGTCGGAGTCGCCGGGTACCATCCCGGCGTGCTGTTCGACTTCACCTCGGTCACCGAGGAATCCGTCGGCCGCGAGACCGACCGCGGCCTGGCGGAGGCGGACGCGCTCGTTGCGCAGGCCGTGGCCGCCGAGCCCGCCACCTTCGACGCCCGGGTCGCGCCGCTGGAGCGGGCCGGTGCCCGCCTGACCGAGGCGTACGGGCGGGGCGCCTTCCTGGCCCAAGCCCACACCGACTCGGCGGTGCGTGACGCGGGCTCGGCCGCGGAGGAGCGGCTCACGAAGTGGCGCGCCGCGCTCCCGTTCCGAGAGGACCTCTATCAGGCCGTCCTCGCGGTTGCCGAAACGCCCGCGGCGGAGACCCTGGACGTCGAGCCGCGCCGGGTCCTGGAGCTGTGGATGCGCGACTTTCGCCGGGCCGGGCAGTTGCTGGATCTCCCTGCCCGAACCGAGCTGGAGGGCATTCGGACTCGCCTCGTGGAGCTGGAGGTCGCGTTCAACCGCAACATCAACGAGTACGAGGACGCGATCGAGATCAGCCGCGAACGTCTGGCTGGCCTGCCGGACGAGTTCGTGGAACGGCTGAAACCCGGTGCCGCGCCAGGGACCTTCCGGGTGAGCCTCGACTATCCTGAGCTCTACCCGTTCCTGGCCCAGGCGGCGGACCGAGAGGCTCGCGAGGCCCTGTTCCGCAAGCACTGGCGGCGGTCCGTCGACCAGAACCGACCGTTGCTGGCCGAGGCGCTCCGGCTGCGCCAACGCGCGGCCGAGCTGCTGGGCCATCCGAGCTGGGCGCACTACGCGATCGAGGTCAAGATGGCCGAGAACCCCGAAGCGGTGGCCGACTTCTACGCCTCCCTCGTCTCCCGCCTCGAGCCGTTCCGCGACCGCGAACTGTCGGCGCTCCGCGCCCGCTTCAGCGCAGACCGGCACGACGGGCCGCTGAGCGCCTGGGACTGGTCCTACTACGACGAGCAGGCGCGACGGACGGAGTACGGGGTGGATGCCAACCTGGTAGCGGAGTACCTGCCCCTCGAAGCGTGTCTGGCGGGCATGTTCGCGCTCACCGGGGAGGTGCTGGGGCTGGACTACCGCAAGGTGGAGGACGCGCACGCGTGGCACCCCGCGGTCGAGCTGTACGAGGTGCATGACAGGGCCAGCGGGGAGCTGCTGGCCTACTTCTACGCCGACTGGTTCCCGCGCGATGGGAAGTTCGGCCATGCGGGGGCGTTCCCGCTGGTGGTCGGCCACCGCCGGCCGGACGGATCGTACGAGCGGCCGGTGAGCGCGATCCTCGCCAATTTCACCCCGCCCGGGGGCGGTCGACCCTCCCTCCTCCAACACAACGAGCTGGAGACCCTGTTCCACGAGTTCGGGCACATCCTCCACATGTCGCTGACGCGCGCGGAGTTCGCCCGGACCAGCGGCAGCGAGTGCGAGATCGACTTCGTCGAGGCCCCGTCCCAGATCATGGAGCACTGGACCTGGGACCCAGGCGTGCTGGGCCGCTTCGCGCGCCACTACCGGACGGATGAGCCGATTCCCAGCGACCTGGTCGACCGCATGGTCGCCGCGCGCCGACTGAACATCGGCCTGAAGGCCTTGATCCAGGTGTTCTACGGCCAGGTCGACCTGTCGATCCATGACGGGCGGGCGGAGCCGGATCTGGATGAGGCCACCCGGAAGGCGTACGTGCACGTCGGCCTGCCGTATCCGGAGGGCACGTTCCTGCTGTCGGGGTTCGCGCACCCGATGGGCGGCTACGACGCCGGCTACTACGGCTATCTGTGGGCGGAGGTCATCGGCGACGACCTGTTCGGGCGCTTCTCGGCCGAGGGAGTCACGTCGCCCGAGGTGGGTGCGGCCTATCGGCGCTCGATCCTGGAGCCCAACGGCAGCCGTCCGGCCAGCGAGCTGGTTCGCGCCTTCCTGGGTCGCGATCCGACTCCCGACGCCTGGCTCCGCCTGCGTGGAATGGCCTAGCGCGGGATGGCCTAGACGTGATTCCCAGATAGGCTATTTACGAGGGAGAGCCCCGCGCTGGCACCCGCCGTGCCTGTTGCCCGGAAGTTGTCAAGAGCCAACCACACGGACCTTAGGCCGGACCTGGAGGCAGACACCGGCCGTGGGCCGCCGCGGGTGAGCGTGGGACGGCGGCCGAGGTGGCCGACCGACGGGCACGTTGTGGCCTAAGGCCAATCTCACGCGCAATTTGGCAAACCGTGGCCGCGCATCGACCCGTCGCGGCTGTCAACTACGTCCCGAAGCATGGCCTAGCGCCGGGCGAGCAGCGCCACGAGCTCGGCGTCGGCCGCGTCGGCGTCGGCCGCGTCGGCGAGCTCCAGGCCGAAGGCCCGCAGCGCCTCGAGGTCATCCATCCGGCACGGCGTCCAGCCGCCGCCGCAGCTCCTCGTTCACCAGGCGGGCGTCGGCCCGTCCGTCCATGCGCGCCATGACCCGCCCGACCAGGAACCCGTACACCTGCCGCTTGCCGGACCGATACTCCCCGACCGCCGCCGGCTCGGCGCGGAGCACCGCATCCACCGATTCGGCGATGACCACCGCGTCGCTGACCTGCGCCAACCTCTCGGCCACGATGACGACGCGGGGCATCTCTCCCGATTCGAAGCACCGCGCCAGGACCTGCTTGGCGCTGGCGGGACTGATCCGTCCCGCCTCCACCTCCGCGATCAGCTCGGCCAGGCCCTCGGGCGGCAGGGCCACGTCGCGAGCCCGCAGACCCTCGGCGGCGTGTTGGTTCAGGAGCCGGCTGAACTCGCCGCTCACCCAGTTCGCGGCAGCCTTGGCAGGCGCGCCCGCGGCCACGACCGCGTCGAAGTAATCGCCCAGGCTGACCTCCGCGGTCAGCACTCCCGCGTCGTAGGGCGAGAGGCCGAGCTGGGCGACGTACCGTTCACGGCGCGCGGCCGGCAGCTCGGGGAGGGTGGCCCGGATCTCGGCCACCCACTCGGGGGATGGTCGTAACGGCGGCAGGTCCGGCTCGGGGAAGTAGCGATAGTCGTTGGCCTCCTCCTTCGAGCGCTGCGGAATGGTCCGCTCCCCGGTCTCGTCCCAGCCGCGCGTCTCCTGGATCAGCGGCGTGCCGGCGTCCAGCGCCTGGGCCATGCGCGCGACCTCGAACGCCATGGCGCGCTCCAGGGACCGGAACGAGTTCAGGTTCTTGACCTCGACCTTGGTTCCCAGCGAATCGCTAGCGGCGGGCCGGAGGCTCACGTTGCCCTCGATCCGCATCGAGCCTGCCTCCATGTCGGCGTCCGAGGCCCCGATGAAGCGGAGCAGGTCGCGGAGCGCCTCCCCGTAGGCCCGAGCCTGGGCCGGGGTCCGGAGGTCCGGCTCCGTCACGATCTCCATCAACGGCACGCCCGCCCGGTTGAAGTCGACCAGGGAGTGGCCGCGCCCTCCGTGGAGCAGCCGCGCGGTGTCCTCCTCCAGGTGAGCCCGGGTGATGCGGACGGTGATCTCCGCATCCTCGGCCGGAACGGGAACCCGGAGCCGGCCGTCGGCGGTCAACGGCAGGGCGTACTGGCTGATCTGGTAGCCCTTCGGCAAATCGGGGTAGAAATAGTTCTTGCGCTCAAAGCGGACGGAATCGGTCTGGACCTCGGCCTCCAGCGCCAGCCCGGTCAGCATCACGAGCTCCACCGCCCGCCGGTTGATGACCGGCAGCGTTCCGGGCATGCCCATGCAGATGGGACACACCCGGGTATTCGGCTCATCCGGCTGGCCGGGCAGCGGGGCTGTGCGGCAGCGGCAGAACATCTTCGAGGCCGTCCGCAGCTGGGCGTGGACCTCGATCCCGATCACGGTCTCGTAGGTGGTGCCGATGGCCACGGCCGGATTGTATGCTCCGCCCCGTGAAGGTCGGCGAGTGGGAGGATATCGGTCGGTCCCGGGCGCTTCTGCAACGCGTGCTCGGGGAGCTGGGCGCGGTTGAGCTGGCGGCCCACGTCACCCTGCACGCCGACGGCGACCGCCAGCGGGTCCTGGTGGCCACCGATATCGGTCTCCTGGACTACAACTACGGAGCGACCGCGCCCACAGAACCCACCTACGAGCTCCGCGGCGGCCTCACCCGCTGGCCGTCGGTGCGCGGCATGCGCCTCCAGAGCGACGCCCAGTGGGACGACAACGCGCGCACCGCCCGATCGATCTGGCGGCTCGTGGCCGAGGAACCGAAGATCGAGCTGTCGGCCGAATCGACCGAGAACGACCGCGCCTCCGTGACCGCCCTGCTCGACTTCGCGCGCGCCTGCTTCGCATCGCTGGACCGTTGAAACGAACCGCCACCCTGGCCAGCCTCGTGTTGTTGGCCGCATGCGCCCCCAGCGCCTCCGTGGCGCCCTCACCCAGGCCGCTGGCCACGCCCGCCGAATCCATTTCCGCGATTCCGTCCCCCGCGGCATGCGATCCGGGTGTCGTGTGCGACGGCCCGCTGGCGGCTGGCGACTACGTCTCGGACACGACCGGGGCCCACATCGAGTTCACCCTGGACGAGGACGACTGGTCAGGACTGGCGCTCCAGAATGCCGGGTTCAGCATCTTCCTGGCCGATGTCGGCGGCACCCATGCCATGAGCGTGGTGAAGTTCGATGGCAGGGTCTTCACCGATGCCTGCTCGGGGGAGGCAACCTCGACGATCGGCGCCACGCCGGCTGACTTCATGGTCTTCCTGGACGGGCGGACCGGCGTCACGGCCACGGGCCCGGTAGAGGTCGACGTCGGCGGCCGGCCCGCTCTCCAGGTGGACCTTACGACCGAGGTAGACGCGGCCTGTGAAGCCACCGGGGGCGGGCGAATCTGGCTGTGGGTACCTTCCCTGGTCGTCGGGGACTTCCATTTCAACGACGCGGAGACGGCCCGGGTCATCGCGGTCGATGGCGGGAGCGCCACCGTGATCATCGTCATCGAGGCGTTCCCCGACGCCGATTACGACCACCTGCTCGACCACGCGACCGAGGTCATCGAGTCGATGACCATCACCCCGATCTAGGCGCCGCCTCCGCCTTTCGCTCCGCCGCTCCCGCTCGCGCGCCGGCGCTCGACGAAGCGCTGGATGCGGTCCATGGCTTCGACGATGTCCTCGTACGCGGTCGCGTAGCAGGCGCGGACGTGGCCCGCGCCGGAGGGCCCGAACGCCTCCCCCGGCACGACCGCCACGTGCTCCTCGGCCAGCAGCTCCTGCGCGAACTCCTCGGCCCCCAGGCCGGTGGCGGCGGTGACCTCCGGGAAGCAGTAGAACGCACCCATCGGCTCGAAGCACAGCAGGCCGATCTCGTTGAGGCGCCGAACCATGAGCTGCCGGCGCCGGTCGTACTCGGCCAGCATGTCCTGGACGTAGGGCTCGCCCACGTCCAGCGCCGCGATGGCGGCGTGCTGGGCAGCGGTCGGGGCGCACATGATCCCGTACTGGTGGACCTTGGCGATCCCCGCCATCAGCCCCTCAGACGCCGCCACGTATCCAATGCGCCAGCCGGTCAT
>DASWJA010000029.1:0-1553 GCA_036397375.1 Candidatus Limnocylindria bacterium | reverse complement strand
GGGGCGAACGTCCGCCACCGCCACGACCGGAGTGAGCTCGAAGTTCGAGATCGGGATCCAGACCGGGTCCAGGCGACCGACCACCCGGACCGATGCGGGATCCAGGCCGATCTCTTCGGCCGCCTCGCGCAGGGCAGTGGCCTCCAGCGACTCGTCACCCGGATCGACGGCGCCCCCGGGCAGGCTGATCTCGCCGGGGTGATCAGGGAGCGCCTCGTGGCGGACGGTGAGCGGGATGACCAGCTCCCCGTGATGCGGGTAGATGAGCAGCAGGGTTGCCGCCTGACGGGCGGTCGGGAAACGGCTGCGGTCCCAACGCCGCGGGTCCTCGAGCGCGGGATCGGCCGGATCGGGCACGACCCGGCGGGGCGCCAGCCGCGGGTCGATCGCGATCGGGCGCGGGACGATCGCCAGCGCCGAGGCGATGACTGCCTGCCAGTCCCCCTCAGCCCGTAAGATGCCAATCACATGACCTCCGCGCCCGGCAGTCGCGACGAGGCGGCACGCGCCGCGCTTCGTCAGACGCGCATTGTGGCCAACCGGGTGACCTTCAGCAGCGGCACCCGCCGCGAGGTGAACCGTGCCCTCGACACCCTGGAGGCACAGCTCGGGCGCAACCAGGTGAACGCCACCGACACCGCGCGCGCACTCGAGCTGCTGAATCGAGCGCACCCGTCGCTGCTGTTCGGGCTGCTCCGCGAGCGGGCCATCGCCGAGCGCTTTGCCCCGGCGTTGCGCGAGCTGGGTCTGCGCGGCGTGAAGCAACGCCTGGACGAAGTCCCCCACTCGGTCATGGCCCAGCCGATCCCCGGTCCGACTGGCGGACGGCGGCACCGCGATGAGCTTCCGGCTGACGAACGCGTCGACGCATTGGGCCAGCTCCTGCCGCCGCCGAAGGCTCCCTGACCCCGGGTTTCCTAGGCCGCCCGCGCGGCAAGGGCCGCCACCAGGGCCTTCTCGGTGGCGACCGTTTCCAGGCCCAACCGGCTGGCGATGACGGCGGCCGTGGGCGGCTCGAGTCCCGTCCCGCGCAGCGTCTCCCAGTTCTCAGCCGCGAAGGCGCGCTCCGGCGTTGCATCCAGCACGACCCGGCCGGCCCGCAGGACGACGACCCGCTGGAAGGAGTCCGCCACGAAGCGCAGGTCGTGGCTAACCGCGATCACCGTCCGACCCGCCGCGCGGGCGTCGGCCACCACCTGGCGGATGCGCGCCACCCCGACCCGGTCCTGTCCGGTGGTCGGCTCATCCAGGACCAGGACCGGGGTGCCCATGGCCAGCACCGACGCGACGGCCAGCAGCTTTCGACGCGACGCGCCCAGGTCGTACGGATTGGTCGCCTCCGCGCCGGCCAGGCCAACCGCCTCTAGGGCTGCTTGGACGGCGGCTTCGAGCGCCTCGCCGCGGAGCCCGATGTTTCGCGGCCCGAACTCCACCTCGCGCCGGACGCTCCCCGCGAAGATCTGGCGGTCGGGCTCCTGGAATACGAGTCCCACCTGCGTCGCCAGCTCGGCGACCCGCCGGCCCGACGCATCGGTACCGCCCACCCGCACCTG
>DASWJA010000028.1:0-2134 GCA_036397375.1 Candidatus Limnocylindria bacterium | reverse complement strand
TCAACCTGGCCTTCCGCTCCATCCGCGACTTCGACTCCGGCCTGGGGTATGTCAACCACGGCACCATCGGGGCCGAGGCGCACCTCCCGTTCGGCGGCACCAAGGCCACCGGCAACGGCCACCGCGAGGTGGGGCAGGCCGCGCTCGACTTCTACGCCGAATGGAAGAGCGTGTACATCGACTACTCGGGCAAGCTCCAGCGGGCCCAGATCGACATGGAGTTCGTGGACCAGGAATAGGCCTATCAGGCCCTTCGGGGTACGATTGCGGCCCATGCGGCTGCCCCTCTTCCCGCTCCACGTCGTCGCCTTCCCACACCTGCCGCTGCCGCTGCACGTCTTCGAGCGCCGATATCGGGCCATGACCCGTGACCTGCTCGAGGAGGGCAACCCGTACGGCGGCAAGTTCGTGGTGACCATGATCTCCGCCGGGCGTGAGGTGGCCGCCAAGCCGGGGACCGGCCAGCTCACCGTCCGCCGGGTGGGCACCATCTGCGAGGTCCGGCGCGCGGACCGCTTCGCCGATGGGCGCTACGCCCTGATGGCGGTCGGTGTCGGCCGAGCGCGCATCCGAAGCGTCGACCACACCGGCCTGTACGCCGTGGCGGACGTCACGCCGCTCGACGAGCGGCCGGGCGATGAAGCGGAAGGACTGGTGCCCGACGTCCAGGTCGCCCTCGACGCCTACCTGTCCACCATCCGCCGTTTCCTGGCGGAGCGCGACGCGGCCGACCTGGAAGACCTCCTGGCGGACGCGGATCCCGACGCGGATCCGGATGCAGACCGCGACGCTTCCTCGGCCGGGGAGGTCAAGCGATCGACCCGCATGGAGCGCCTGATCAAGCCCATGCGTCTCCCCACCGACCCCCTGGCCGCCAGCTACGCCGTGGCCGGCGTGCTCCAGGTCGAGCTGTCGCGCAAGCAGCGGCTGCTGGAGGCGCCCGACGCCGCAGCCCGCCTGCGCGCCGAGCTGTCGCTGCTCCAACGCGAGGCGCACATGCTGGGCGACGCCTCACTGGCCCCCATGGGCCGTTTTGAGTACCACGCCAACTAGACCGATGCCGGCCGGCTGGCGCCGGCCGGGAGGGTTCCTCCTCACCGTCGTCCTGGTCGTGGCCGGCTGCGCCCCGTCCGCCTCACCGAATGCGTCGGCGTCTCATTCATCTTTCCCGCGCATTACCGCCAGCCCGTCACCAAGCCCGAGCCCCAGCCCGTCACCAAGCCCGAGCCCCAGCCCGTCGCGGACGCCGCGGCCGACGCCCACGCCGGTAGCCCTCGGCTGCTACGCCGGCAACCGGGGACCGGTTGGCGAGCGGGAGATCATCGCCATCGCACCGAACGCGGGCCCGGCCATGGCCCTGACCTTCGACATGGGTGGCCGGCTCGACCCGGCCGTCGACATCCTGAACTTCCTGATCGCCAACCAGGTGTGCGCCACGCTGTTTCCAACGGGCGCGATGAGCGAGACGGCCGCGGGCCAAGAAGTGCTCGCCATCGTCCGCGCCAATCCCGAGCTGTTCGAGCTGGGCAACCACACGATGCACCACTGCAACCTGCGCGACGGCGGGCTGGGCTCGCCGACCGAGGCTCCCTGCGCGACCGCTGGTCCTCCCAGCGCCGCCTTCATCAGCGCTGAACTGACCGATGCGGCAGCCATCGTGGAAACGGCCAGTGGCCAGCCCACGGTGCCGTACTGGCGCCCGCCGTATGGGGCCTATAACGAGGCGGTCCTGGCCGCCGCGGCCGGCGTCGGCTACACGAAGACGATCATGTGGTCGATCGACACCATCGACTGGCGCCCGATCACCGAGGGCGGTCCGACCGCCGAGCAGATGGCGTCCGGCGTCGTCACCTCAGCGAGCAGCGGCTCGATCGTCCTCATGCATCTGGGCGGGTACGAAACCCTCGCCGCGCTGGCGATCATGGTCCCGGCGCTCCGCGAACGAGGCCTGCTCCTGACCTCGATCAGCGACCTCCTGAACTAGCCCCCGCGTTGCGCCTTAGGGCCACGTGGAGCGCCTTGCGCTGGTCGCGCGCGCACACTGATGCGACGTGAGCGCTTGCCATCGATGGTTGCGAGAATCTCCAACAGGTCGGGCCCATTCAGCCGAATGGATCCATTTATCGCCAGGGGA
>DASWJA010000027.1:0-6250 GCA_036397375.1 Candidatus Limnocylindria bacterium | reverse complement strand
TGAGTCGCTACGAGCCCGTGCACCGCGGCATCGGCGTCACCGAGCTGGTCAACAAGGCCAAGGAGATCGTGGCCGATCTCGACGCCGGCGCCATCCCGTACCTGATCCCGCCATCGATCCGGTTCATTGCCTCGAGCACCGCGAACCGATGACGGAGCTGGAGCCAGCCGGGCGCGTGGAGCACGATTCGATGGGCGAGGTGGAGGTCCCGGCCGGCGCGAAGTGGGGCGCTCAGACCCAACGCGCCGTTGAGAACTTCCCGATCAGTGGCCTCACCCTCGACAGGGCCGTGATCCACGCCCTGGGACGGATCAAGGCCGCGGCAGCCACCGCCAACGCCATGCTGGGCGCGTTGGATGCCGATGCGGCCGCCGCCATCCGGGCTGCGGCCGAGGAAGTGGCCGCCGGCGGTTGGGACGACCAGTTCCCGATCGACGTGTACCAGACCGGGTCGGGCACGTCGTCGAACATGAACGCCAACGAGGTCATCGCCACGCTGGCGGCCGAGCAGTTCGGCCAGCCGGTCCATCCCAACGACCAGGTCAATGCCTCGCAGTCCAGCAACGACGTCATCCCGTCCGCCATCCACCTTGCGGCCACCGAGGGAGTGATGAACGACCTCATTCCGGCGCTCACTACGCTGGCCGAGGCGCTGGAGGCCAAGGCGGATGAGTTCGCCGAAGTGGTCAAGGCGGGGCGCACGCACCTCATGGACGCGACCCCGGTGACCCTTGGCCAGGAATTCGGCGGGTACGCCGCCCAGGTGCGCTACGGGATCGAGCGGCTGAACGCGACGATTCCCCGGGTGGCGGAGCTGGCCCTCGGCGGCACCGCGGTCGGAACCGGCATCAACGCCCCGCCCGGGTTCGCCGCGGCCGTCATCGAGGAGCTGCGGCAGACAACGGGGCTGCCGCTGACCGAGGCCCGCAACCATTTCGAGGCCCAGGGCGCCCAGGACGGGCTCGTGGAGCTGAGCGGGCAGCTGCGGACCATCGCCATCGGTCTGTACAAGGTCGCAACGGATATTCGGTGGATGGCCTCCGGCCCCCGTGCCGGCCTGGCCGAGATCCGCGTCCCGGACCTGCAGCCGGGGAGCAGCATCATGCCCGGCAAGGTGAACCCGGTCATCCCCGAGGCGCTGTCCATGGTCTGCGCCCAGGTCATCGGCAACGACGCGGCCATCGCGTTCGGCGGCGCGGCCGGCAACTTCGAGCTGAACGTCATGCTGCCCATGCTGGCCCGCAACCTGCTGGAGTCCATCCGGCTGTTGGCCACTGCATCGGTCCTGTTCGCAGACCGATGCGTCAGCGGCATCACCGCGGACGAGGCCCGGGCCCGGGAGTCCGCCGAGGGATCACCCGCGGTGGCGACGGCCCTGAACCCGCTCCTCGGCTACGAGGAGGCGGCCAGCATCGCCAAGCAAGCCCTCGCCGAGCGGAAGTCCATCCGGGACGTGGTCATTGAGCGCGGCCACGTCGAGAAGGGCACGATCACCCTCGACGACCTCGACCGCCTCCTCGACGTCGCCGCGATGGCGCACCGAACGGGGTAGCCGGGCAGGAGCCCCGATCGTGCCGAATCTGTCCCTGGAAGAGCTCGCGCGTGGGGCCGGAGCCTCGGTCGAGAACGTGAAGCGGCTCGTGGAGCTTGGGCTGGTCCAGCCCGCGTCCCCCGACTGGTTCCCTCAGACCGCCATCGAGCACATCCGACTTGCCATGGCGATCGAAGAGTCCGGAATCCCGCTTGCGGAGGTGGGTGAAGCGGTGACGTCCGGCCGGTTGTCGCTGGCCATCGTCGATCGGATGTTCCCCGAACCGGTGGCGCTGACCTCTGAGACGGTTGGCGAGCTCGCCGCACGGATCGGTCTGGATGAGCATGAGGTCCGGCGCCTCTACGTTGCCTTTGGCTTGGCCCAGCCCCAGGAAGGAGGTCGCGTCCGGTCCGATGACGCGCACCTGATCGGCGAGCTGGTCGGTCTTCTTGCCGTCCCTGAGACTCGTCACGTCCTCATCCGCTTCGCCCGGCTGATGGGCCAGCCGATGCGCCGGATCACCGAGGCGGGAACGCAGCTCTACGACGAGGCCGTGATTCAGCCGATCGTCCACTCCAAGCGTGGAGATCGGGAGGCGGAAGGGCGCGCCGATGAGATCGCCGCGAATCTGGCGATGATGGCCCCGCACCTGGTTGAGTGGCTGTTCCGGCGTCATCTCGAGGAGACCTTGCTCGGCTATTGGACCGCCGGGGCCGAGCAGACGCTGGCGGGGATAGGCGCGGCAACTGGGCCCGACCATGCCATCGCGTTCATCGACCTCACTGGCTTCGCGGCATTGACCGAGGAGGTCGGAGACGTGGAGGCGAGCCGCATGGCGGAACGGCTGACCGACCTCAGTGAGGAGCATGGTTCACGGAATGAGGGGCGCATCGTCAAGCAGCTTGGCGACGGCGTCATGCTGCATTTCCGGCGCACGGATCGTGCGGTCGAGAGCGTGCTGGACCTGGTCGTCGCCATTCCGGAGGCAGGCCTTCCAAGTGCCCATGTCGGCGTCGCGGCCGGCCCGGTCATCGAACGGGATGGGGACTACTTCGGGCGGACGGTGAACCTGGCCTCGCGGCTCGCGGACGTGGCGGAGGCCGGCCAGGTGATCGTCAGCGAGGGCGTCACGCGGGTGCCGGTCGGACACATACGGTTCGAACCGCTGGGTGACGTGGAGGTGCAGGGCATGGGACGGGAGCGCGTCTTTCTCGCCAAACGTGAGGCGTGACACTCGCGCGCCACCTCGACCTGATGGAGATGACTCGCTAGGCGAGTGGCGCGACCTTGACCGGGCTGCGGATCCCTTTCAGCCGTTCGGGGCGCAGCGGCCCGTGGGCGACTGACCGAGTGGTGGCCGCGAGGGCGTCCTCGCTGGCGAGAATCTCGTCAGGTCCGGCCAGCGACGCGATGCGGGCCGCGATGTGGACGCCTCGGCCGGAGTAGCTAGCGCCGCTCCTCGCCGCTTCCGCGGAATGGAGGCCGATCCGGATCGCCGGTGCGAACCCGTGGTCGCGGCGGTGCTCGCGCATCGTGCGTCGAATGGCGGTGGCGGCCTCGATCGCCTGGTCGGCGTCGGCGAATGCAATGAAGAACCCATCTCCGGCGTGGTCGAGGATTTCGCCGCGGTGCTCGATCACCAGGTGCCGGATCGTGTCGTCGTGCCAGCGCAGGAGCGCACTCCAGGCGTCGTCGCCGATGGCCTCGATGAGATCGGTCGATCGGACGACATCGGTGAACATGAAGACGCGCCGAGCCTTACCCGCTGGCTGACCGACGGCCGATCCGCCCTCGATTCTGTCCAGCTCGGCATGCGCCGATTTGAGGTCTGGCTCAGCGGCAAGACGCTCGAACGTGGCGATGGCCGTACGCAGCTCAAGGGCGGCGGCCTCGGTTCGGCCATCGGCCACGAGTGCCTGGGCCAGCCAAGCGCGGGCTAGCGCCGCTTCGTAGGGTGCGTTGATCTCGAGCCAGATCCGCCTCGCCTGGCGGAAAGATTCGGCCGCTGCATCGGCCGCGCCTCCGAGGAGCGCCGCTTGCCCCGTGGCGCTGGCGGCCGCCGCGCGGAGGGCATGCGTTCCATATTTGTTGGCCAGGCCATCCATTTCGGTAGCCGCCTCTCGGGCATTTTCGACCTCGCCGGCTGCGACCGCCACTTCGACCACCGCCGGCAGCAGCCGCGCTTTGGTGAGGGGCGTCAAGGTCCCGTCATCGAGTGACTCGCGCAGGAGGGCGCCGGCTGCTTTGATGTTGCCCTCGGCAAGGCGCAGCCGAGCCAAGCCCGGTTCCGGGTCGCGGCCGAGCTCGTGCGCCTCCCGGAAGGCCTTCTCGGCAGCATCAAAGTCACCAAGCCGCAGCCGGATCTCGCCAATCTGGTAGAAGCCTTCCCCCGCGTAGTCAAGGGCGAAATCGCGAAGCTCCTCGGTGGCCCGCCGCGCCTCGGACTCCGCCTGTTCCCAGGCGCCGCTGAGGCGGATGATCTCGGCACGCCGGACGCGGCACATGCCGGGGAAGCCGGCGATCTGCTGCCGCTCACACCACCGTTTGGCGGCCTCAGCAAAGTCGCCTGCCCGCCGGTAGTCAGCGACGTCCTCGCAGGCAACCGTCGCGTTGCAATAGACGACGGCGGTGGCACGCGGCGACAACTCGTCGCCAATGGCAACCACCATCGCCTCCTCCAACAAGGCCATCCCTTCCTCAACGCGGCCCACGGCGACCAGCACCCGACCCTTGTCGTGGAGGCCCAGGCCCATGAGATCGCGATCGGCGAGACGAGTCCCGATCTCCAGGACGCGGTCCGCGTGTTCGAGTGCCGCGTCGAGCGCCCCACGGCCCATGGCCACGTTCAGACGCGCACGCTCCAGCAGCCCGTGCTGCGGGGAGAGCGCCGCACCCTCCAACAGGCGCTGCGCGCGGCTCAACCAGCCCGACGCGATCGCGTCTTCGAGCCGATGGCTGTACTCGCTCGCCAGCGCCAGCGCGGCCCCCGCCGCCTGCAGCGGGGCATCGGCAGCCATGTGACCGGCAAAGGCCCGTTCACGTGCGGCGATCGAGGCGGCCATGTCCCCGCTCCACCAGGCAGCATCCCCGAGCAGATCGAGGTCGATCGGGGTAAGCAGGCTGCCTTGATCAGCAGCCGCGAACAAGTTGATCGCGTCGCGCCAGCGGTGCTCACTGGACGCCACTCGCGCCCGCGACAGGGCGTCGGCTGGGGGAATCTCCTGGGTCGTCGTGGCCATAGCCTTGCCTGATCCTACAATGGACCTTCCACGCCCCCTTCGAAGACCAGTTGTCCGGGGCAGAGGAGGGCCTACCCAGTGTCGGGAATGTTCCGCAATCTCATTGCAGGGGAGTGGGTTGAGGCCCGCTCCGGCAAGAAGTTCACCTCGACCAGCCCGGCCAACCGTGATGACGTCATCGGCGAGTTCCCAGCCAGCGGGGCGGCGGACGTCGATGCCGCGGTGGTCGCCGCCAAGGCTGCCTATCCAGCCTGGTCGATGATGCCGGCCCCCAAACGGGGCGAGATCCTGTTCAAGGTTGGCCGCATCCTGGCCGAGCACAAGGAGGAGCTTGCGCGCCTCCTGACTCGCGAGATGGGGAAGGTCCTGCCCGAGGCGCGCGGCGACGTCCAGGAGGCCATCGACGTCGCGTATTACATGGCCGGCGAGGGGCGACGCCTGTTCGGCTACACCGTCCCGTCCGAGATGCCGGACAAGTTCGCCATGGCCATCCGCAAGCCGATCGGGGTGGCCGCCATCATCACCCCCTGGAACTTCCCGATCGCCATCCCCGCCTGGAAGCTCTTCCCCGCCCTGATCTGCGGCAACACTGCCGTCCTCAAGCCGGCCTCCGACACGCCCGCCTGCATGGTCCGATTCGTCGAGCTGCTGCTCGAAGGCGGCGTGCCCGAAGGTGTAGTCAACGTGGTCACCGGCTCCGGGACCGATGTGGGTCATCCGCTGGTCGAGCACCGAGACGTCAGGCTGATCAGCTTCACGGGTCACACGGAGACCGGGGTCGACATCTCGACCCGGGCGGCGAAGACGCTCAAGCGCGTCAGCCTGGAGCTGGGCGGCAAGAACCCCATCGTCATCTGGTCGGATGCCGATCTCGACCTGGCCCTGGACTCGGTCATCTGGTCCGCATTCGGCACGAGCGGGCAGCGGTGCACCGCGGCCAGCCGGATCGTGGTCCATCGGTCCATCCACGACGACTTCGTGGCAAAGCTCCAGAAACGAGCCGCGGCGCTGGTGCTCGGGGACGGACTCTTGGAGACGACCGACGTGGGGCCGGTCATCAACGACAAGGCGGTGGATCGGATCGGCGGGTACGTCGACATCGGTCAGAAGGAAGCCAACCTGGTCATCGGCGGCCATCCGGCTCGCGAGGGCGAGCTGGCGAAGGGCTCGTTCTTCGAGCCAACCGTGTTCGCCGAGGTGAAGGGCGATGCGCGGATTGCCCAGGAGGAGATCTTCGGTCCGGTGACTGCGGTCATCCCGGTCGACACCTGGGAGGAGGCGGTCGAGACCGTGAACTCGGTTCAATACGGCCTGTCGACCTCCCTGTTCACCACCAACATCAACCTGGCCTTCCGCTCCATCCGCGACTTCGACTCCGGCCTGGGGTATGTCAACCACGGCACCATCGGGGCCGAGGCGCACCTCCCGTTCGGCGGCACCAAGGCCACCGGCAACGGCCACCGCGAGGTGGGGCAGGCCG
>DASWJA010000026.1:0-3112 GCA_036397375.1 Candidatus Limnocylindria bacterium | reverse complement strand
CGCGTACCAGATCGGGGCAGCCGGCGCCTGCCTGTCGGGCGCCGGGCCATCGGTGCTGGCCATCTGCGACTCGCCACTGACCGCTCATTCGGTCGAAAAGGCCTGGAACGCCGCCGGACAACCGGGGATGGCCACCCGGCTGCGCTTCGACACCGCCGGTGCTCGATTGAGCAACGGCCAGATAACGGAATGAGCGAAGCGGGCGCATGAGCCTCGTCTCGCTGTCCGGGGTATCGAAGAGTCACGGCGCCCAGCATCTGTTCAGCGACGTCAGCCTCCAGGTCAGCGCCGGGCGTCGGATCGCGATCGTGGGCGCCAACGGAACGGGCAAGACGACCCTGCTCGAAATCATCACCGGCGACCAGCAGGCTGACACCGGCTCGGTGGCCAGGGGCAAAGACGTGGTCATCGGCTACCTGCGCCAAGAGGTGGCCGAGACCCGCGGCCACACGGTCATGGCCGAAGTCATGGCAGGCGCCGGCAAGGTCACCGGCATCGGGCGCCGCATGCGCCACATCGAGCAGGAGATGGCTGAGCTGGGGGCCGCGGCCGGTGAGCAGGCTGACGCTGAAGCTGAGCTGGCCGAACTGATGGACGAGTACGGCCGGCTCCAGAATCGGTTCGAGCAGATGGGCGGCTGGTCGCTGGAGTCGGAGGCTCGCCGCATCCTGGCCGGCCTGGGATTCGCGGACAGCGACGCCGAGCGCGACATCGGCGAGTTCTCGGGCGGCTGGATGATGCGGGTGGCCCTGGCTCGACTCCTGCTGGCCAACCCGGACCTGCTGCTCCTGGACGAGCCGAGCAACCACCTCGACCTGGCATCGGTCGAGTGGCTCCAGGGGTTCCTGGCCGAGTACGCCGGGGCGCTCATCCTGGTCAGCCACGACCGCGACTTCATCAACGTCGTCGCCAACCGGGTGGCCGAGCTGAGCCGCCACATGCTCACCGAGTACGTGGGCGATTACGCCGATTTCGTCAAGCAGCGCGACACCCGCCTGGCAGAGCTCGAGCGCCAGGCCCGGGCCCAGGGACGCAAGATCGCCCAGTCCGAGCGGTTTATCGAGCGCTTCCGGTACAAGGAGAGCAAGGCCCGCCAGGTCC
This sequence comes from Candidatus Limnocylindria bacterium, assembly GCA_036397375.1. GTDB lineage: Bacteria > Chloroflexota > Limnocylindria > QHBO01 > QHBO01 > DASTEQ01. The sequence goes on along the minus strand of DASWJA010000026.1, from coordinate 2,011 downwards.
AGAGCCGGATCAAGATGCTGGATCGGATGGAACGCGTGGTCGTGCCCGAAAATCGGACCAGGTCCATCCGGTTCCGCTTCCCGCAGCCGGTGCGCAGCGGCCGGACGGTCATCACCCTGGGGGGCATCGCCAAGCGCTACGGCGACCACAGCGTGTACGACGGGTTGAACCTGGTCCTGGAGCGTGGCCAGAAGGTGGCGCTCATCGGTCCCAACGGGGCGGGCAAGAGCACCCTGCTGAAGATCCTGGCCGGCGCCCTGGAGTTCGATACCGGGACGCGGGAGCTGGGCCACAACGTGCGGGTCGCGTACTTCGCCCAGCACCAGATCGAGGCGCTCAACCCGGCCAACACGGTCCTCGAGGAGCTGGAGGAGGCGGCCCCACGGCTCACCTCCGCCGAGCAGCGCCGGCTGCTGGGGACGTTCCTGTTCTCGGGGGACGACATCCGCAAGCCGGTGAAGGTCCTCTCCGGCGGGGAGCAGACCCGCCTGGCACTGGCCAAGCTGATGGCCGACCCGGCCAACCTGTTGTGCCTGGACGAGCCCACCAATCATCTCGACATCGCCAGCCGCGACGTGCTCGAGGATGCGCTGAACGCCTTTGGCGGGACCCTGGTCCTGATCACCCATGACCGATACCTGATCCGCACCGTGGCCAACGCCATCATCGAGGTCAACGGCGGCACGGCGGTCCTGTATCCGGGCGATTTCGAGTCGTATGCCGACGCCCGCGGGATCGACGTCGAGCGGCCCGGGGCAAGCGAGGGCGTGGCCACTCCCCGGGGAGTCGTCGCGGCCCGTTCCCGCCGCGAGACGATCGACGAGGCCACCGCCCGCAAGCGCACCGAAGCCGAGGCGCGCAACCGCCGTCACCGGCTGACCCGCGACGCACGTGCCGCATTGGAACGGACGGAGGCCGACCTGGTGGCCACCCAGGCCGAATTGAGCGAACTCACCCAGCGGCTCGCCGATCCATCGGTCTATGCCGATGCGGGGCTGGTGCGCCGGCTCGTCGAGAGCCACAACAAGGCGCTTGACCGATCCGCCGCGCTGGCCACCGAACGCGATCGGTTGACTGCCGAACTTGCGACCGCCGAGGCCGCCTCGTGAGTGCCGGCCGCCCACGGAGCGACGGTGTTGGCGCAAGCCTGGTGGTGCTGGCCGCGGTGTGCTTTGCGACCCTGGGGCCCACCGCCCGCTTTGCGTTCGAGGCCGGCGTGGGCGAGCTCACCCTCGTCCTGTGGCGCGTGGTCGTGGGTGGCCTGTTCGTGCTCGGCGCAGCGGTTGTCCTCGGGCGCCTCGGCCAGATGGTGGCCCGGCCGTTCCGGGAGATCCCGCGCCGACATCAGCTCATGCTGGGCGTGGCGGGTCTCACGAATGCGGCCCTCAACCTGGCCGTCCTGATGGCCATCAGCCGAATCAGCATCGCGCTGGCCCTGCTGGTCTTCTACACCTACCCCGCCCTCGTGGCCCTCGTCTCGACTGCCTTCTTCGGGGAGCGCCTCGACGCCCTGCGTTGGAGCGCGCTGGGGGTGAGCCTGTTCGGCCTGGCCCTGGTGGTGATCGGGGCCGGGGAGGTAGGGCAGCTCGACCTGGTCGGCGTGGGCCTGGCCTTCATCGGTGCCCTGTGCCAGGTCGTATACGCCCTGTTGGCACGGCATGGATTCCCGTCCGTCCCGTCACCGCAAGCCGGCGGGGTCACCTTCGCGGTGGCCGCCGTCACCTACCTGGTCGTCGCCGGGCTGACTGGGCAGATGGGGATGCTGGACAGCCCGCTGGCATCCAGCGATGCGCTGGTGCCGGTGCTGTTTGCCGGCGTGGTGGGAGCCGGCATCCCCACCATGGCCTGGATCATGGGCATCCGGATCCTTGGCGCGCCGCGGGCGGCAATCATCTCGACCCTCGAGCCGGTTGTCGGTGTGGCCCTGGCCGCGTTGCTGCTGGCCGAGATTCCGACCCTGCTCCAGGTGCTGGGCGGGGCCTGTATCGTCGGTGCCGCGATCGTGGTTCAG
>DASWJA010000025.1:0-1686 GCA_036397375.1 Candidatus Limnocylindria bacterium | reverse complement strand
GGGTTCGTTGACCCTCTTTTTGGCATCGGTGTATAGTCGGTCGGCATATCGCGCAGATGTGGGCCACGCGTCCGTCATCGGACCGTGGCTCACGTGTTGAAGGAGTAGATACCGATAGCCAAAGACCTCCGCACCAACGAGATGATCCGTGTCCGCGAGGTGCGGGTCATCGACGACGAGGGTCAGCAGCTCGGCGTGATGCCGACCGCGGAGGCTCTCGCGCTGGCGCAGGAGCGTGGCCTCGACCTGGTCGAGGTGGCTCCCACGGCGGTCCCTCCGGTGTGTCGGTTCCTCGACTACGGCCAGTACAAGTACGAGATCCAGAAGCGCGAACGCGAAGCGAAGAAGCGCCAGAAGTCGCAGACGTTCAAGGAGATCCGGTTCCGGGTCAAGATCGACAGGCACGACCTGGAGACGAAGACCCGCCGGGCGTCGCAGTTCCTGGATGACGGGGACCGGGTGAAAGTGGCGGTCCAATTCCGCGGGCGGGAGCTCAATCACCCACAGCTCGGGCGGGCATTGCTCGATCGGGCGGCCGAGATGATCGGCGACCACGGAGTGATGGAGCGGTCACCACTGATGGAAGGCCGGAGCCTGTTCATCGTGATGGCTCCGCCTGGTTCCAAGGTCGAGCGCAGAGACGACCAGCCGGGCCAGACCGATGGGGCAGCCGCCTCGGAGGCTCCGGGCGAGACGATCGGGGAGGCACTGGCGGCCAAGGGACAAGTGCCCGACGTGGCGCCCGAGGTGGCTCCTGAGGTGCCAGCCGAGGTCGTGGCACAAGAGGTGGAGGGCGACGAGCCGCAGCCGGCACCGCCGGCGGCGTAGGTCAGGGGAACAAGCATGCCAAAGATGAAGACCCACAAGGGCACCGCCAAGCGATACCGCAAGTCGGGTTCGGGCAAGTGGCTCCGGCCCAAGGCCTGGCGTGGCCACCACCTGGAGATCAAGTCCAGCCGGCGCAAGCGTCGCTACGCGGGGATGGCAGAGGTCAGTCCGGCCCACGCCGCCCAGCTCAGGCGGCTCATGCCGTACGAGTAGGGACTTGTAACGACCGATGGCAAGAGTCAAGCGCGGCGTTCCCGCCCATCGCCGGCACAAGCGCCTGCTGAAGCAGGCCAAGGGCCGTCGGATGACGCGCTCGAAGCTGATCCGCCCTGCCCGCGAGGCGCTGTTCCACGCCCTGCGCTACGCGTACCGCGACCGCCGAGATCGGAAGCGCGACATGCGCCGGTTGTGGATCCAGCGCATCAACGCCGCGTCCCGGTCCCACGGCATGCCGTATGGGCGATTCGTGTCCGGGCTGAAGTCGGCGGGGATCGAGGTCAACCGCAAGCAGCTCGCCGACCTGGCGATCCGTGAGCCGGCCGCGTTCCGAAAGATGGTCGAGATGGCCCTGGCCTCGTTTAGCAACTGACCGGCGCCCCGCTGGCGCCGGTGCCACGGCCCTGCTCCGGATGACGGAGCGGGGTCGTTTGTTTCACCGACAATGACGACTGACCGATGGAGATGGCCTGACCGATGAGCAACTCGACGGACGCCGCGGAAGCGCTGTTGGCCGAGGTTGCGCGAATTCGATCCGAGGCAACAACCCGGCTGGACACGATCCCGGACGCGACTGGTGTCGAGGCGCTTCGAGTCGAAGTCCTCGGCCGATCTGGCTCACTGACGGCGCTCCTTCGCCGC
>DASWJA010000024.1:0-2325 GCA_036397375.1 Candidatus Limnocylindria bacterium | reverse complement strand
AGATTCCGACCCTGCTCCAGGTGCTGGGCGGGGCCTGTATCGTCGGTGCCGCGATCGTGGTTCAGCGTCGACCCGGGGTCGTGCCCGCCGAGCATGAAGCCGTCGCGGATGGCTCTATCCTGCCCACGTGAGTGCGCAGCGTCGGTTCGTCTGGCTGGTCATCGCCGGCCTGGCGGTTGCCACGTGTACGCCAGCCCCGGCGGCCCCAGGAGCGACGCCAACTGCCGCGCCGACCGCCATCCCGACCCCAGCGGCAACGCTCCAGCCGACCGCGACCCCGATCGTTCCTGGCGACGCCCTGCTGCCGAACCTGGTGATGGAGCCGCTCGGCCAGTGGCACGTCGAGCTCAGCGACGGGCGTCGCCTCCTGCGCGTGACAACAGTGTTCAGCAACTATGGGGACGGCCCGTTCGAGCTGCGCGGCAGCCGTTCGAGCGCCGACGAGCCAACCATGCTGATGGACCAGGTCGTGTACACCGCATCGGGCGGCGAGCGCGTCGTCCCGACCACGGTCGAGGCGCGGTACACCGGCGATGGACACGACCACTGGCACGCCCAGCGGGCCGTGACGATGGAACTCAACAGGGTGCTGGATCCGGGCACGATCCGGTTCGGGAGGAAGATCCATTTCTGCTTCTTTGACAACTACCCCACCAACCGCGACCTGTCGGCGTTCGATCCGGAGGAGGTCTACCTCCGCGCTTTCTGCGCCCTCCGCTCGTCCCTGTCGGTCCGGATGGGCTTATCGGTGGGCTGGGGTGACCGATACGGGTGGGATTTCCCTTATCAGCAGATCGACATCACCAACCTGCCCGGCGCCACGTATGAGCTGCGCGCCACGGTCGACTACGACAACGATTTCCTCGAACTCAATGACGGCGATAACTGCACGATGAGCCGATTCCAGCTCCCCGCCTTCGGTGAGGGCGAGATCATCACGGTCGAGGCCGAGAACCAACCCTGCCCGAATTAAGCCATCAGGCCGGCGTGGACGGCTTGGGCGGCCTGGGCGGCGCGGGCGACAGGGACTTCGGCCCAGACAACGCGGAGGCCTCCCTCGTCGAATGAGCCCTCCCCGTGGGCGGGCAGCGGCAGCAGCTCGGGCATCATTGATGCGGGACCGATAAGGCTGATTCGCGCGATTCGTTCCTTGCGGTCCACGGCCAGCAGCATGGCACCCTCCGCGCCGCGCGGGGAGCGCGGCGGAACCTCGGTCGAGGGGGCGTCATCGTCCAGCGACCGGACCACCAGCCGCAGACGGCCGCGACGGGCACGGCGCACGGCCACCGGGTGGACGACCTCCGCGCCCAGCTCCCCCAGCAGCTCAAGCTGGAGAGCGTCGACGACGGCCAGCAGCCGCGCCCCGGGGACGAGATGCGGGTCGGCCTCCCACACGCCGCCGGTGTCCTTGAACAGCTCGCAGCGGTCCGCGCGCAGCGCGACGGCCAGCGCCACGGCCGATAGGTCCGTCCCTCCCCGACCCAGGGTGGTCAGCTCTCCGTGGGCCCCGATCCCTTGGAAGCCGGCCACGACGGGCACCAGGCCCTCCGCCACCGCGGTACGCAGAGGACGTGAGTAGACGCGACGGACGGCTGCTCCCAGGTGAGCGGCCGCGGTCCGGATCCCCGCCTCGGCGCCGCTGAACGAGCGGGCTGGTATTCCGCGCGCCTCCAGCCCCAGCGCGAACAGGGCCGCCGACAACGCCTCGCCGGTGGCCAGGGCGCGGTCGGTCTCGCGGGCCAGCGCCGAGTCGGGCGCATGGGCCCTATCTCCACGCAGGATTGCCCCTCCATCGGGGAGCAGGACCGAGGCCGACGACAGGATGGCATCCGTCACGCCCTCGAAGGCGGAAACGACGACCACCGGGCGCAGCCCGGCTGCCTGCTGGCGAACCACGACGTCCACTGCCGCGGACACGTCCTCCGGACCGGTCAGCACCGAGCCGCCGAACTTGTCGACCACCATCGGTCCCGCGGGCGTCATGGAGGGGACTGTAGCGCTACCCTCGCCCGGTGCCTCCCCGCGCTCACGCCACCACGCTCCGCGCAGTCCGACGCCGGATCCTGGCGTGGTACGTGGCCGACCATCGCGACCTGCCCTTCCGGCGCAGCCGCGATCGGTGGCCGGTGCTGGTGGCCGAGGTCATGCTCCAGCAGACCCAGGCCTCGCGGATCAGCGAGCGGTTTGACGCCTTCCTGGACCGATACCCATCGCCAGCTGCCATGGCCGCCGCGACGCCGGCGCAGGTTCTGACCGATTGGAGCGGTCTCGGCTACAACCGCCGCCCGCTGCTCCTGCAGCGGGCGGCAAGATCACTCACCTCGG
>DASWJA010000023.1:0-13891 GCA_036397375.1 Candidatus Limnocylindria bacterium | reverse complement strand
CCCGATAACAAAAAAGCCCCAGCTCCCGCGGTTCGGGGAGGCTGGCGTGTGCTGGCGTCGGCGGATTGTAGGCGTGGGGTGGGCCAGTGTCAAAGTCCGCGCGGGTCAGTGGCCGACGGCCAATAGGACCACCACCAGGGCCGCCAGCACGAGCCGCTCCAGGCAGAAGATGGCCACCGAACGGGTCCGCAACCACCGCAGCAGGAAGCCGATCGCGAGGGCTCCCGAGACGGCGGCGGCCACGAACCCGACGCCGATTGCGAACCACTCGGTCGAGGTGTGGCTGGCGGTGAGCAGGTGACGCGAGCCATACATCCCCGCCCCGAGGGTGATGGGCGTGGCCAGCAGGAAGCTGAAGCGGGCGGCAGTCTGGCGGGTCAGGCCGAATGCCAGGCCGGTGGCGATCGTCGCGCCCGACCGGCTGATGCCCGGCAGCAGGGCGGCGGCCTGCGAGAGGCCGATGGCCAGCGCCGGACCGGTTCCGATCGCGCCCAGATCGCGCTGGCGGGCCCCCAACCGATCCGCCACCAACAGCACCGCGGCGCCGATCACCAGAAAGCCCGCGATGGCCAGCCGCGACTGGTCCGCGTCGCCGTGGAAGGCGGCCTCGATGGCATCTTCCAGCGCAAAGCCGATGAGCGCCGCCGGGATGCTGGCCACGACCAGGAGCCAGCCCAGCCGTCGGTCGGGGTCGTCGCCGATGCGTCGTTCCGCGATGGACCGGCCCAGCGCGCCGAGCAGGCGCAGCCAGTCGCGGCCGACGTGGACGAGGAGCGCGAGCAGCGTCCCCAGGTGGAGGAACACGTTGAACGACAGACTCCCGATCAGCCCATCCTGCTCCCAGCCCAGGAGCCAGGGGGTCAGCTCCAGGTGGGCCGAGGAGCTGACCGGGATGAACTCGGTCAGGCCCTGGATGAGGCCGATCAGCGCGGCCTGGATGATGAGGTCCATGCCTGCTCCCGGTAGCTCCCGACCGCTTCCGCCGTCAGCGGATGAAGAGCGGCGCCAAGACGAGGGTGATGGTGGCCAGCAGCTTGACGAGGACGTGGAGCGACGGGCCGGCGGTGTCCTTGAACGGATCACCCACGGTGTCGCCGACCACTGCGGCGGCATGGGCGGGCGTCTTCTTGCCGATCACGTTGCCCTCGTCATCGGTCAGGTGCCCGGACTCGATGTACTTCTTGGCGTTGTCCCATGCTCCGCCGCCGTTGTTCAGGACGGTGGCCAGCAGGACGCCGGCAATGGTGCCGACCATGAGCATGCCGGCCATCGCCTCGTGGCCGAGGAGCAGGCCGACCAGGATGGGGGTGGCCACCGCCACCATGCCTGGCAGGATCATCTGGCGCAGCGCGGCGCGGGTCGTGATGTCCACCACGCGAGCGTAGTCGGGGCGCTGGGTGTAGTCCATGATCCCCGGCATCTCCCGGAACTGGCGCCGGACCTCGACGATGATGGACTGCGCCGTGGTGCCCACAGCGCGAATGGCGAGTGAGCTGAAGAAGTACACCAGCATGGCGCCGATCAGGGCCGCGATGAACACGTTGACGTCGGCCAGGTCGACCGATTCCATGAGCGGCCGCCCCTGGCGGGTGAAGATCAGGTTCACCTTATCGATGTAGGCGGAGAACAGGAGGAAGGCCGCCAGCGCCGCCGAGGCGATGGCGTATCCCTTGGTCAGGGCCTTGGTCGTGTTGCCCACCGCGTCCAGCCGGTCGGTGATCTCGCGGGCGCCACCCTCGGCCTTGGCGAACTGCGCGATCCCGCCGGCGTTGTCGGTGATCGGTCCGAAGGTGTCCATGGCCAGGATATAAGCGGTCGTCATGAGCATGCCCATGGTCGCCACGGCGGTGCCGAAGATGCCGCCCACGTCGTGGCCGGCGACGTTCACCAGGCCGGCCTGGGAACCCAGCCAGTGGCTGGCGAACAGAGCCAGGCTGATGGTGATGGCGGTGACGGCGGTCGTCTCGAAGCCGACCGCCGTTCCGCTGATGATGTTCGTTGCGGGGCCGGTCTTGCTGGCCTCGGCGATCTCTTTCACGGGCCGCCAGGCGCCCGACGTGTAGTACTGGGTGATGTACACGAACGCCACGCTGGTGGCCAGGCCGACCACTCCGCAGAAGAAGAACCAGACCCAAACCGGGATGCCGTTGGCGCCCGGGGTGCCGCTGGTGTCCATCATCACGAACGTGACCAGCGCCAGGGCCAGGACCGACAGGATGGTGGTGACCCAGTAGCCGCGGTTCAACATGTTCATGGGCTCTTCGGTCTCGCGGCCACGGACGAAGAAGATGGCCACGATGGTGGCCAGGAGGCCGAACGCGCGGACCACGAGTGGGAAGAAGATCCACGCTTCGGGGTTGGGCCAGCCCGCTTCGCGGGCGATGACGTACACCCCGACCCCCAGGATCATGGCCCCGATGTTCTCGGCCGCGGTGGACTCGAACAGGTCCGCTCCACGGCCGGCGCAGTCGCCGACGTTGTCGCCCACCAGGTCCGCGATGACCGCCGCGTTGCGCGGGTCATCCTCGGGGATGCCGGCCTCGATCTTGCCGACCAGGTCCGACCCGACATCGGCGGCCTTGGTGTAGATCCCGCCGCCCAGCTGGGCGAACAGGGCCACGAAGCTGGCCCCGAAGCCGAAGCCCACGATCAGGAACGGAGCGACGTCGGGGTTGGTGAAGCCGCCGTAGGTCACGAAGATGCCCCACACGCCGAGGAGGGAAAGGGCGACCACCAGGAACCCGGACACCGCCCCGCCCCGCATGGCGACCTGGACCGCCTCAACCAGGCTGTGGCGGGCCGCGGCCGCGGTGCGCACGTTGGACTTCACTGAGATGTACATGCCGATCACCCCGGAGGCCATGGAGCAGAGGGCCCCGACGAAGAAGGCGACCCCCGTCATGAGGCCCAGCTGGGCACCGAAGACGTCGGTATCCGCCACCTCGGCTGTTTCGACCACCCCGATGACCAGGCCGATGATGGCCGCCCCCGCGACCGCCAGCACGAGGATGGTCAGGTACTGGCGGCGGATGAACGCGACCGCCCCTTCCAGGATCGTCCCGGCCACATCCTCCATGGCCGCCGTCCCCGTATCCCGGCGCAGGACATCGCGGGCGAGGTAGACCGCAAAGGCGATTGCGGCCAGGCCGGCGACAGGAATCACCCAGGTGATGGGCTGAATCGGCATGGATCCTCCGTGGGGGGTCGGGCGACGGCGCCGGATGGTAGCGCGGCCTCGTTCGCAGGGTCAACCGCGTTATGCTTTCGCCCGTTTGACCTACGTGCAGCCTGCCGCGGGACCTCCTGGCGACGACCGTTCCGCGGTTCGTCGGGGCGGCGGCTGCCTGCTCGAGATCGTGGAGACGGTCGTCCTGACTGCGGTCATCTACCTCGTCATCCACAACTTCGTGGCCCAGCCGTTCGAGGTCGAACAGAACTCGATGGTGGCCACCATCCAGCCGGGCGACTACGTCCTGATCGACAAGCTCACGCCGCGCTGGGACGACTTCGCGCGAGGGGACGTGGTCGTCTTCGATCCGCCGGATGGCTACGAGCAGAGTGGGGTCCCGTTCATCAAGCGCGTCATCGGTCTGCCCGGCGAGACGGTTCTACTCGAGAACGGGTTGGTCTTCATCAAGCCACCGGGTGGGGTGGCGGTGCGCCTGGACGAGCCGTACCTGGTGACCGGCGGGGACGGGACTCCGGCTCCCACCCTGCCCCGCGACGCGCTGGGCACGACCGAGTGGATCGTTCCCGACGGGCGCTACTTCGTCATGGGTGACAACCGACCCGACAGCCAGGATTCGCGCTTCTTTGGGCCCATCCAACGCGACCTGATCGTGGGGCGCGCGTTCGTACGCTACTTCCCGCTGGATCGGATCACGCTGTTCGACTCGCCCCCCTACCCGGGCCTGGTGGAGGCGGTACGGGACGACTGGTCAGCTCGGGTCCATCAGCCGCGCGGCGGCTCTTCGGCCATCACCCACGTATCGATCGTCCGCTCGTAGTCGACCACGGACCCGGCGTCGAACCACAGGGCAAGTTCCCCGTCGGCGGTTTCCGGCGCATCGGATGCGTGGATGAGGTTGCGCAGGCCGCTCACGCCTAGGTCGCCGCGGATGGTGCCTGGATCCGCCTGGTTGGGCATCGTCGCTCCCACCAGGCGCCGCACGACGGCCACGGCATCCGGCCCGGCAACCGCGATGGCCGCCACCGGTCCGGAGGTGATGAACTCCACCAGCTCGGCGTAGAAGTGCTTGCCGGCGTGGATGGCATAGTGCCGCTCGGCCATGTCGCGGGGCACCCACAGCAGGCGCAGGCCGACGACCTTGAGGCCCTTCCGCTCGAGCCGGCCGAGGATCTCGCCCACCAGCCCGCGCTGGACCCCATCCGGCTTGACCAGGACCAGGGTGCGCTCCATGACGGTGGGGTCTCCTCAGGCGCGAGCTAGGTCCGAGCGGCTCGGTCGTAGGCGGCGGCTGCCTCGCGCTCCCGTCCCGCCGCGCGGAGAAGGTCGCCGTACAGTACCAGACGTTCGGCGCTGGGCTGCGCTCCCAGATTGGGCTCCAGCAGGACCACCCCGGCCGCCGCGACCCGCGGGTCTCGGCGCAGCGCCAGCGTCAGCTCCCGGTCGCCGGTGGCCAAATCATTTTCCCCGTAGGCGATGGCGGCCGCGCCCAGCCGATCCTCGGCCGGGGACGCCTCGGACCCGGCGCTGGGGATGGGTCCGGCCCACGATGGGTTCGGCCACTCCAGCCGGCTCGGGGCGCCGCGGCGCAGGCGCCACGCCTCGTCCGCGCCGACCGCGTTGACGACCCGCTCCAACAGCCCCTCCGCCTGGCGCATCTCGCCCATGGCGGCCAGGCCCTCGGCTTCGACCATCATCGTGATCGAGCGCCGGCGTTCCACGCCACGGGGCCGCACCGCGCTGACCGCCTCGTAGGCGGCCACCGGCCGACCGGAGCGCCACAGGGTCTCGGCCACAAGGGCGCGCGCCGCGTCCAGCTCCTCGGGGTTGCGGCCGGTCGCCTCCAGGGTCGCGATCCGGCGCCGCAGGGTGCCTTCCACGACGCCGTACTGGGCGGCGTCCATCTGGGCCCGGGCCAGGGCCAGCTGGTCTGGAACGAGGTCGATCCCGGTTTCGATGGTCATGCCGCGAGCAGCGCCTCAACTCGGTGTCGTCCTCGGAACGGCCCCAGCAGGACGATCCGCGCCAGGCTGGGTCGGAGGTAGGCCCGAGCGACGCGGAGCAGGTCGTCCGAGGTGACTGCCTCGAGGTGCTCCACGACCTCTTCCACCGTGAGGATCCGCGGCAGGAGGCTCTCCCCGGTGCCCAGCCAGGCGGCCACCGCACTCGACTCCTCGAGGCGCAGCTCGATCCGCCCGCGGGTGTAGGCCCGCGCCCGTTCGAGCTCGGACAGGGGGACGGGGTCCTGGACGACGCGCTCCAGCTGCTCGAGCGCGGCGCGGATGATGGCCGTCGACTGGGACGGGTCGAACCCGGCGTGGATGCCCACCGTCCCGCAGTCGGCATACGAGGTTGCAAAGGTCCCGATGTCGTACGCCAGGGAGCGCCGTTCCCGGAGCTCCACGAACAGGCGGCTGCTCATCCCATCACCCAGGACCGCGCCCAGCAGGTCCAGCGCCCAGCGGTCGGGGTGGGTGCGCGACACGCCGGGCATGCCCAGGCACAGGTTGCCCTGGGTCAGGCGTCGGAAGGCGACCCGCACGCTGCCTGCGGACGTTGGCCGCGGGGCCGTAAGGCCCGCCGCCTTCCGGCGTCGCGCGCGCCTGCCCGAGTCGATGCCGTCAGCCCGACCATCCCCCGATCCTGCCCGGTCGAACCAGCTCCGGGCCGTGCGGCGCACCTTCCGGTGGTCAATCGCCCCGGCCACCGCCAGCACCATGTGCTCGGGGGTGTACCAGCGGCGCCAGTGGCCCACCACGTCGGCGTGCGTCGTGCGTCGCACGCTGCGCGGCGTGCCCGCGATCTCGCGACCCAGCGGGTGGGTGCCGAACAGAAGCTCATCGAACAGGGCGAAGACATGGTCCGACGGGGAGTCGACGTACGCCCGGATCTCGTCGACCACGACCGGCTTCTCGGCCACCAGGTCCGCGGGCCGCAGGAGCGGGCGGAGCACCAGCTCGGCGACGACCTCGAAGGCGCGGTCGGCGCGGGTCCGCGGAACCCGGGACGAGTACACGGTCAGCTCGCGGTCAGTCGACGCGTTGACGGTCCCACCGCAGGCCTCGATGACCTCCGACAGGCCCCCCGGGGCGGGGTAGGCCCGGGTGCCCTTGAACGCGAGGTGCTCCACCATGTGCGACAACCCGGCCTCGCCATCGGCCTCGTGGCGCGAGCCAACGCCCACGAACAGGGCCACCGACACCGAGCGGGCATGCGGCATCGCCTGGCTGACCACGCGGAGGCCGTTGGGGAGCACGCTGCGCTCGTGGGGCGGAGCGCCCCGCCTAGCCGTCCTCGTCCTCGTCGGGGGCATCGGGCGACTTGAGGAGCTCCATCTGGATGAAGTCCGGATCGAGCGCCAGGTCGTCCGGCGCAGTGGCCGGCGCCCGCATCGGCGCCTCGTCCTCGATGCCGATCTCGGTCGCCGCCTGGGCGAACTCGATGACCACCTTCTCGGAGCCGATGACCAGGGTGTAGGTCAGCAGCTGGTCGGAGGTGGTGTCGAACTGCAGGTAGTCGAATGAATCGAGGTTGAGGCAGATGGCCAGCGGAGTGAAGTAGGACGCGATTTCGGGGTGGTCGACCACCAGCCGCTCGACCCAGCCGGTGCCGCCACTGGCGACCTGATTGCCGCGGAAGTAGCTGTAGGTCACCGTCTGCTTCAGGAGCGGACGCAGGATGTTGTAGATGTCGCTCTTGTCGGTGACCAGACCGGTGTTGATATAGAGCTTGGCGCGCGGTTCGGGCGTGGGCTCCATCGGTCTCTCCTGCGGGGTCTGGCGGAGTCTAGCATCGGAAGAAGCGGTCGAAACGGCTGTTACGATGTCCGACTGATGCGACTGTTGGCCGCCGATATCGGCAACACGAACACCGGGGTTGGGCTCTTCGACGACGAGGTCATGGTCGGCGCCTGGCAGGCCCAGACCGATCCGCAGGCCACCGAGGATGAGCTGGCTGCCATGCTGTCGGGCCTGCTGGCCCTGGACGGGCATCGCCTGGACGGGTTGGATGCCGCCGCCCTCGCCTGCGTCGTCCCGGCGCTGGTCCCCACCTGGCGACGGATGCTGACCCGCCGCGCCGGCGTGCAGCCGGTGGTCGTGGACGCTGCTGGGTTGAGCGGCGTGCTGGCCATCGAGATCGACCGCCCGGGGGAAGCCGGCGCCGATCGGCTGGTGAATGCGCTGGCGGCCCGCCAGGAGTTCGGCGGCCCGGCCATCGTGGTGGATCTCGGAACGAGCACAAACTTTGACGTCGTGAGCGCGGAGGGCGCCTATCTCGGCGGGGCGATCGCGCCCGGGCTGGGGGTCTCCGTCGACGCCCTGGTGGGGCGGACGGCCAAGCTGCCGCGCATTGAGCTCCGGCGCCCACCGCGCGCCATCGGCACCAACACCGTGCATGCGATGCAGAGCGGAACGGTGAACGGCTACATCGGATTGGTGAGCGGCCTGCTTGCCGCCCTGCGCGGGGAGCTGGTCGAGCGCTCGCCGGCCGACGCCCGGGTCACGGTGGTGGCGACCGGCGGCTTCTCGCTCCAGCCATGGCTGGCCGAGGTGCCCGGCATCGACCGCGTGGAGCCGGAGCTCACCCTGCGTGGGATCCGGTACGCGTACGAGCAGATCACCTCGCGGACGGGCGCGCGGGCCGGCGTGGCCGGCGCCGACGGGAGCCCGGCGTGACGGACGCGATGAACGGGACGCTGGTCGGCCGCCGGGTGGTGGTCGGGGTCAGTGGCAGCATCGCCGCCTACAAGGCCGCGGTCCTGGTCCGCCAGCTGATGAACGCGGGCGCGATCGTGGACGTGGCCATGACGCCGGCCGCAACGGCATTCGTGACGCCGCTGACATTTGCCTCGCTCACCCATCGCCCTGTGTTCACTGACGTCATGGCGCTCGACCCCGACGAGCACATCGCGCACGTCGAGCTGGCCGAGGCGGCGGACGCCATCGTTCTGGCCCCGGCCACCGCCAACCTGGTGGGCAAGCTGGCGGCCGGGCTGGTGGACGACGCGGTGACGGCCATCGTGTGCGCCAGCCGGGCCCGGGTGATCGTGGCACCGGCCATGGACGCGGGGATGTGGACCCACCCGGCCACCCAACGCAACATCGAGACCCTGCGCGGCTTGGGGTACCTGGTCGTGGAGCCCGAGGTCGGGTCGCTGGCGTCAGGCCTGACCGGGATCGGGCGCCTGGCGGAGCCGGAGACGGTGCTGGCCGCGGTCGAGCGCCTGTTCGCGAGAGCCGGCGACCTGGACGGGCTGCGGGTCGCGATCAGCGCCGGCGGGACGCGGGAGCCCATCGACCCGGTGCGCTTCATCGGCAACCGGAGCAGCGGCAAGATGGGAGTGGCGCTGGCCGAGGCGGCTCGTGACCGGGGCGCAGCGGTGACCCTGGTGGCGGGCAGCCTTTCGGTGACCGCACCGCGCGGCGTGAACGTGGTGGATGCCACGACCGCCGCGACCATGCGCGAAGCGGTGCTCCGCATCGCCCCGGCCGCCGACATTCTGGTCATGGCCGCCGCGGTGTCCGACTATGCGCCGGCCAAGCCCAGCGGCCGCAAGATCAAGCGCAGCGCCGGCGGCCTGCGCCTGGAGCTCGTCCCCAACCCGGACATCATCGCCGAGGTGGGTGAGATGCCGGACGGCGTTCGGCCGTTCCTGGTCGGCTTCGCGGCCGAGAGCGACGAGCTGGAGGCCAACGCCACCGGCAAGCTGCGCGACAAGGGCCTGGACCTCATCGTCGCCAACAAGGTGGGTGGTCCGTTCGATGCGATCGGCTCCGAAGAGAACAAGGTCGTCGTGTTCGGGGCCGAGGGCGCCCTCACCGACTGGCCGATGCTCCCCAAGCGCCAGGTCGCCGAGCGACTGTGGGACCTCATCGCCGATCGTTACCGGGCCGAGCGCCCGGTCCACCCGACCCCAAACCCGGCCCGGTCCTCTCGCTCGCGCACCGCGCGTCGTCCCCGCCAACAGGACGCGTAGGGGTGGAGGTCGTCCGCGGCGTCGACGAGCTGCGGGACGCGATCCTCGAGCTCCGAAAGGCGGGGCACGCCATCGGCTTCATCCCCACCACGGGCCTGGTGCATTCGGGTCAGCTGTCGCTCGTCCGTCGCTCGCGTGAGTCCGACGGCGGGGTGGTGGTCAGCAACCAGGCTGACCCAACCGGTGCCGCCGCCGAGGAGGATCGGCTGCTGACATTGCTGGAGATCGAGGGCGTGGACGTCGCGTTCCTGCCGTCGCACGAAACGGTCGACCCGCTGCACGTGACCCGGGTCACGGTGGACGGGCTGACCGGCCGCCTGGAGGGCGCATCGCGACCGGGATACCTCGACGAGGTGGCTACCACGACCATGCGCCTCCTCCACCTGGTCGGGCCGGCTCGCCTGTACCTGGGCCAGAAGGACGCTCAGCGGGTGGTGGTCGTCCGGCGCATGTTGCGCGACCTGTTCGTCAACGTCGAGCTGGTGGTGTGCCCGGTCCTCCGTGACCCGGATGGCCTGGCCGTGTCCGCCGCCAACATGGGGCTGTCCATCGAGGAGCGGCACGCGGCGACCTGCCTGTACGCGGCCATTGCCGCGGCCCAGGCCGCGCACGAGGGCGGCGAACGGTCAGCCGAAGTTCTTCGAGCGAGGATGAATGAGCACATCAGCGCCGAATCCCTGGCCCGGGTCGACTACGTCAGCGTTGCGGACGCGGTCACGCTGGCTGAGCTATCGCGTCTCGACGGGCCGGCGCTGGCCATGACCGCGGTGTGGATCGGCCGCTCACGACTGACGGACAACGTGCCGCTCGGCTGAGACGGAGCGAAAGTACTACTGACCGGTGCCCCGGGATGGGTAGGATGGGTTGGGGAGGCCGGCGAGTGCCCACGTCCGGCCTCCTTTTCTATGGGCCGCGCCTGGCTGCGCTCTCGGTGGCGCCTCCGCTTTCCGCACCCGCCGCCCGGATGGCCGCCTTGTACGCCCGCTTCTGGGACTGGTAGCGCTGCAGCGCCTCCGGCGTGTCCACGTCGCCCAGGGTCGGCCAGGTCGGCAGGCGCTCGGCCAGTCCCGGCAGCTGGACCCCGAACCGGCGAGACAGGATGGCGAGCAGCCCGTTCACCTTCAGCTCGCCAATCGATGGCAGGGCGCGCAGGCGAGCCTCGAGATCGGCGCCGTCGCGGGCTTCGCGCCAGATTCGGCTGGCGTCGCCGTCGTAGGTGTCCACGATGACCCGGCACAGCGCGGCCACGCGGCCCGCCATCGAGGCGGGGTACCGATGCAGCGCGGGGCGCTCGCGGAAGACGCGCTCCAGCTCGGCCAGGTCCATGGTCGCGATCCGTGTCGGGTCCAGGTGCCCGATGCGGCGGCGCAGCTCCCACGGGCCGTTGAACGCATGCTGGACGGTGACCTGCTGGTCCAGGGCAAAGCCGATGAGCAGCGCGAGCGGGTCCTCCCCCAGCAGCCGGTTGGCTTCGGGGTTATCGGTGAAGGGCAGCACGGGCGGCACCAAGGGGGTCCTCGCCTAGTCCTCGCGGCCGCCGCCGCTGGCTGCGCCACCGCCAGAGCCACCGCCGCCGCTGGGGCCGGCGCGGCGCTCGATCCGTTCCACCGCCTCGCGCAGCCGGGCGACGAGCTCGGCGTCCACCATGTCCGGCTCCAGGTGCTCCCCCAGCCGCTCCATCAGGTCGGCCGCGATATTGAGCAGGATGTCGGCGTCGGCGATGAAGAATTGCGGCTCGTTGTTGTAGCGAACCAGGGTCAGCCGTCCCTGGAGGCTCGACCCGGCTTCTCCATGCAGAACCTGGGTCCCGAAGTTGTGGCCCTGGATCCCGTCGGGGTTGTTCAGGAAGTTCAGGGCATTGTCGATGGCCAGCCCGAATCGGGCTCGCCAGCTGACAATCCGCTCGCCGATCTCCGGCGCCAGGCCGATCTGGCCCACTTCCTCGAACACCTCGCGGGTGACGGTCAACAGCCCGATAAGGGTCGACCCGGCCCGGTTGCCGAGCATGACCTGGAGCGACCGCTCTAGGGTGAAGACGTCGGAGTCGAACCGCGGGCTGGTCGTGACATCCGCCAGCAGGTCCTCGACGTTGTCGAGCTGTCCCGCTTCCGACAGTGCGTTGCTGAGGGTGAGGATCTCCTCGCGGAAGAGAAACCGCTCCTCGTGGTCGAGCATGGTCTACGGGTACAGGCCCCGCAACGTGGTGGCCTCCGCGACCCGCGACACGGCGAGCATATAGGCGGCGGTCCGCATGTGGACCTCATGCAGGTCGCTCATCCGATGGACCGCCTCGAAGGCCCGATCCATGATCTCCTTCAGGCTCTCGTTGATCCGAGCCTCGGTCCAGAAGAACGACTGCATGTCCTGGACCCATTCGAAATAGCTCACCGTGACGCCACCCGCATTGCACAGGATGTCGGGGATCAGGAAGATCCCGCGCTCGTACAGGATCTCATCCGCCTCAGGCGTGGTCGGGCCGTTGGCCGCCTCGGCCACCACCTTGGCCTGGATCCGGTCCGCGATGCTGCGCGTGATCTGGTTCTCCAGCGCGGCGGGAATGAGAATGTCGCACGGGAGGGTCAGCAGCTCCTCGTTGCTGACCGCATCCGCGCTGGGGAACCCGGCCACCGTGCCGTGCTCCTGCTTCCAGGCGCTGACCTTGGCCGGGTCGAGGCCGCTCGGGTTGTGGATGGCACCGGACGAGTCGCTGACCGCGACGATGGTCGACCCCTCAGCGGCCAGGAGCTGCGCGGCGATGGACCCCGCATTGCCGTAGCCCTGGATGGCGACCCTTGCCTCGTCGAGGTGCAGGTGCAGCTGCCGGGAGGCCTGCTGAAGGGTGAACACCGCCCCCCGCGCGGTGGCCTCATTGCGCCCCAGCGATCCCCCGATGGCGACCGGCTTGCCGGTCACCACACCGTGGATGGTGTAGCCCTTGTGCATGGAGTAGGTGTCCATGATCCAGGCCATGGTCTGAGCATTCGTGTTGACGTCGGGGGCCGGGATGTCGCGATCTGGACCGATGAGCGGGCTGATCTCGGTCGTGAAGCGCCGGGTCAGGCCCTCCAGCTCGCGCTGCGAAAGCTGCTTGGGATCGACGATCACGCCTCCCTTCCCGCCTCCGTAGGGGATGTTGACCACCGCGCACTTCCAGGTCATCCACATGGCAAGGGCCCGGACCTCGTCCAGGGTGACGTCCTGGTGGTAGCGGATACCGCCCTTGGCCGGCCCGCGCGAGAGGTTGTGCTGAACCCGGTAGCCGGTGAAGACCTCCACATGGCGGTCGTCCATGGTCACCGGGAAGTGGACCGTCAGCTCGCGCTTCGGAACGCGGAGGACTCGGCGCAGGCCCGGATCGAGGTCGAGCTTCTCGGCGGCCTGGTCGAACTGCTGCTGGGCGATGGCCCAGATGTTCGGAGCCTCGGCGACGGACGAGTAATCGGTCATGGGTGGCGGACACGCTCCGTGGTGGCGGGCTGGAACGGGCGAAAAAGCGCGCCGATTATACGGGCGCCACCGCGGATCGCCGAGATAGTCTCACAGGGACTACCACAGCGCCCGGCCGGCCCACTTGGTGCCTCTGGCGGGGCCTGCCAGTTCCACGGAGGCTGCCCGGGAGCGTCAGGGGCATCCTGAAGACCAATTGTCAGCGCTCCGGCGCTTTACCAATCCCCCTGGGGATACGCCGGGGTGTCGGCGCGATCTGGCTAGGCCAGCTCCACGGCCAGGGCCACCGCTCCCCCGCCGCCCAGGCACAGGGTGGCCAGGCCGCGCGTCCCGCCGCGGTGGCGCAGGGCGTACAGCAGCGTGGTCAGGACTCGCGCGCCCGACGCTCCGATCGGGTGGCCCAGGGCCACCGCACCGCCATTGACGTTGACCTTGTCCCAGTCGAAGCCCAGGGCGTTGCCGTCGGCCAGAACCTGGGCCGCGAAGGCCTCGTTGATCTCGATCAGGTCGAACTCGGCGAGGGGCACGCCCACGCGTTCGACCAGTCGTTGGACGCCCTCGATTGGCGCCTCGAACAGCCACTCCGGGGCGACGTCGGCCTGCGCGTAGCCCGTGATGCGGGCCATGGGATGCAGTCCATCACGCTCCACCACGTCGGACGAGGCCAGGACCAGGGCCGCGGCGCCATCGGTGATGCCCGGCGAGTTGCCGGCGGTGACGGTGCCGTCGTCGGTCTGGAAGGCGGGCTTGAGCCTGGCCAGGGCCTCCAGCGACGTGTCCTGGCGGGGTCCTTCATCGGTGTCGACCACCGTCGGTTCTTTCTTGCCGGGCACTTCCACCGGCACGATCTCGTCGGCGAACGCGCCCGATACGATGGCCGCCAGGGCGCGCTGATGCGAGCGCAGGGCGAGCTCGTCCTGCGCCTCGCGGCTGATATCGTGCTTGGCCGCGACCCGCTCGGCGTGGATGCCCATGTGGACGTCGCATGCGCTGCACCACAGGCCGTCGTACACGGTCGCGTCCACCAGCTCCTGGTTGCCGAGCCGATACCCAGCCCGCGCGCCCGGCAGCAGATAGGGCCCCAGGTTCATGTTCTCCATGCCGCCGGCGACGATCACGTTGGCGTCGCCGGCCCGGATGGCGGCCGCGCCCAGCATCACCGCCTTGAGGCCGGAGCCACACACCTTGTTGATCGTTGTGGCGCTGACGGAGTCCGGGAGGCCGGCCTTGCGCGCGGCCTGGCGGGCCGGGGCCTGGCCGGCGCCGGCCTGGATGACCTG
>DASWJA010000022.1:0-2664 GCA_036397375.1 Candidatus Limnocylindria bacterium | reverse complement strand
TGACCGAGATCCTCAGTGGACCAGCCCGGGATGGGGACTTGGGACGTCTCGAACGCACCAACGACGAGATCCGGGCGATTTCGGGCCTCACGATCGTCGCGCTGGGACCAGATGTCGCCGTTGATGCCGCCGTCATCCGGGGTGTGCGCGGCATGACGCTTCCGGATGCCATCCATCTCGCGAGCGCCCGGGCGGCTGGGGCGACGGCCTTCGTGACCAACGACCGTCGGATACGTGGGAGCGCCAAGCTCGAGGTGATCTACCTCGACGACCTCGTCCCATCCTCACCGTGACGCGGGTCCTGACCACGCGCGAGCTCAACCGTACTTTGCTGGCACGGCTGGTGCAGGGCACGCTCATGCTAGGTCAGAGCAGCGGGAGCAGGAGAGCGGCCAGGACAGCCGCCCAGGCGAGCAAGATCACCGCCGTCCATCCCACGACCGCCCGGAGCGTCAGCGAAATGCCGCGCAGGGACGCAGCCGCCACCGGCAGGGTCAGAATGCCGCCGATGAGCAACAGTCCGCCGATCGAGAACCCGGCCAGGTACCCCAGGCCGAAGAATCCCGGGACGGCGGCCCAGAGCGCCAGAGCGCGACGCGTCGGATTGGGGCCCAACGACCCGTAGGCGGTCAGCACGGCCAGCGCAGCAATCGCAGCCGTCACCACCACGACGGTGAGCGGTACGACCGGCGTCCCCTGCTTGATGAGGAACCCTATGTAGATAACCCCCGTCCCCGCGGCGATGGCCGATGCCACGAGGCTCAGGTGCCGCATCGGTCAGCCGCGGCGGTGGGTCTTGTGGCCGCCGGTGGGAGTGGGGCGGGCCCGGGTCCGGACCTCGCGTCGGGGAGGCGGCACGTACCGACGGCGGCGAATCTCGTCGTTGGCGGCCGCGATCCGAGGCGGGTAGCGGATGAACGCGCCCCAGGCCGCGATTGCCATGCCGGGCACGACCAGGATCAGGATCAGGAACAGCGGGACGTGGATGACCGCCAGCAGGGGGACCAGGATCCAGGGCACCAGGATCGACCAGTACACCCACTCGTGAAGCGCAAGGTGGGCCGGGTAGCGGCGGTACCGCCGCTGGGCCTGCCAGTACACCAAGGACGCCCCCACGCAGATCGCGATCGCGCCCACCCAGATCAGGGTGAAGAGGTCGGCGAAGTTGGTCGGGCTGAGGGCGTCGAACAGGATGCTCACCGGCCGGCGAGTCTATCAGGGGCGGGTGGTCCAGAATCGGACGAGGGGGTCGGTATAATCGGCGGGCCGATCCCTCCGTTAGCGAGATCGTTGATTGCGCGCCCTCCTCTCCGTCTCGGACCGCGAAGGGATCACCGAGTTGACGCGCGGCCTCCACGAGGCGGGGATCGAGTGCGCCGCCACCGAGGACACCCGCACCCACCTGGCCGAAGCCGGGGTCGAGGTCGCCCCGCTCCCTGACCTGGCCGATCCCAACCTCCTGCGCGCCATCGGAGCCCGCCGCGACCACGGGGACGAGATGGCGGCCCTGGCCCAGCAGGGCATCGAGCCCATCGACATCGTGGTCCTCAACCTGGCTCCCGCCCCTGACCTGGCAGCCGTGGCTCTCCTGCGGGCGGCGGCCGCCAACCACGAGTGGGTGGCGGCTGTCTCCAGCCCCACCCAGTACGCATCGGTCCTGCGAGACGTCAAGCGCGACAAGTCGGTGGCACCGGAGACCCGCCAAAAGCTGGCGGCCGAAGCGTTCGGCCTGACCGCGGCCCACGACGCGCAGATCGCCACCGATTTGAACCGCCAGGCCGGCACCCTGTTCCCCGCTCGGCTGACCCTGGTGTTCGAGAAGAAGGCGGACCTTCGATACGGCGAGAACCCCCAGCAACAGGGCGCCTTCTACGCCGATGACGCCGACCACGGCGCCGTCCTGAGCCGGGCCCGCCAGATCGCCGGCAAGGATCTGTCGTTCAACAACCTGCTGGACCTGGACGCCGCCTGGCGGATCGCGTCGGACTTCAAGACCCCGACCGTGACCATCGTCAAGCACGGCAACCCGACCGGGCTGGCCAGCGTGGTCGACCTGGCCGAGGCGTTCCGCCTGGCCCTGGAGGGGGACAGCGTGGCGTCGTACGGCGGGATCATCGGCGCCAATCGGATGGTGGACGAGCCCACCGCCCGGGCCATCGCGCCCGGCTTCTTCGAAGCCATCGTGGCGCCCGGCTACACGCCCGAGGCGGTTGCCATCCTGGGCGCCAAGGAAGGGTTCGAGGTCGTGGAGGTGCCGCCCGCGGAGGAGGTCGCCGCCAACCCGGGAAGCGGCGAGCTGGACCTCAAGCGCATCGGGGGCGGGCTGCTGGTCCAGACCGCGGACTCGGTGGAGGAGGACCGCGACGAGCTGCAGGTGGTCACCCAGCGCCACCCGACACTCGAGGAGCTGACCGACCTCCTGTTCGCGTGGCGGGCTGTGCGCCACGTCCGGAGCAACGCGGTGGTCCTCACCAAGCGCCACGTCATGATCGGGATGGGCGCGGGCCAACCGTCCCGGGTGGTGAGTGTCGAGATCGCCCTGCGCAAGGCCGGCGAGCGCGCGCCGCTCTCAGTCATGGCGTCGGATGCCTACTTCCCGTTCCCGGATGGGATCCAGATCGCGGCCCAGGCCGGGGTGACCGCCATCATCCAACCCGGCGGCAG
>DASWJA010000021.1:0-2626 GCA_036397375.1 Candidatus Limnocylindria bacterium | reverse complement strand
GCCGGGGATGATCGGTACCACTGGAGCCACGAGAACTTCCCTGCCAGCTCGATCAGCCTGCGAAGTGCGGCCCAGGAGAACGTCGTCATCCTGGACACGACCACCGACCCGCATCGGGTCATCGGCGAGGTCGACCTGTTTGCCGCCCCGCTCCTGCTCCACGAGCAGGCCATCTACCTCCACGAGAGCGTGCAGTACCACGTCGACCGTTTGGACTGGGACGAGCGCAAGGCCTACGTCCGGCGGGTGGACATCGACTACTACACCGATGCCGACCTGGGGGTCACCCTCAAAGTCCTCGACGTCGCCGACCAGACCGATGCGGGCGCGGGTGGCACCCGCGCCCGCGGGGAGGTGATGGTCGCCTGGCATGTGACCCTGTTCAAGAAGATCAAGTTCCACACCCACGAGAACGTGGGCTGGGGCCCCGTCAACCTCCCCGAGCAGCAGATGCATACCGCCGCCACCTGGCTGGTGCTGCCCGAGGCGGCCTGTGCCCGCTTTGACCGGGAGACGCTGGATGGCGCCCTGATCGGGCTGGCTCGCCTGACCCGCAACACCGCTCCCCTGCTCCTCATGTGCGACGCACGGGACCTGGGCGTCCAGGCCCAGGCCCAGGCCCCATTCACGGGGCAGCCGACCCTGTACCTGTACGACGCGGTCCCAGGCGGTGTGGGTCTCAGTGACCGGCTCCACGAGCTGTGGGACGAGCTGCTGGTCGTATGTCGGGATCTGGTTCGCGACTGCCCGTGCCTGGAGGGATGTCCCGGCTGCGTGGGCCCTGCGGCGGAGGTCGGTCCCCGCGGCAAGGCCGCCGCCACCGAGCTGCTCACCGAGCTGGCCGCCGCGGGCCGCGCGTGACGACCCTCGAGCAGCGGCTGGCGGCGGTTCGCGCGGAGCGCGGAAGTAGGACGCGCGGAGCCGGACGCAACGATGACGTAGCCGCGCGGCTGGCGGCCTGGGGCGGCGCGCGACTGACCACCGCGCAGGGCGGCCGGGTGGCACTCGTCGAGCGGCGCGTGCCGCTCCCCGAGGGGGTGACCCGGCAGCTGGCCGGTCGCGCGCCGACCCGCTATTTCGACACCGAGACCACGGGGCTGTCGACCGGGGCCGGGACGGTGATCATCCTCGCCGCGGTGGGCCACGTGGAAGACGGGACCGTCGTCGTCCGCCAGGCCCTCCTCCCCGACTACCCGGATGAACCGGCCCTCCTGCGCACCGTGTTGGGCTGGATGGCCGGCGGCGAGCGGCTGGTGACTTACAACGGGCGAGGGTTCGACCTGCCGCTGCTTGCGGCGCGGATGACGATCCACGGCCTGGGCCGAGACCTGGTCGGGCTGCCGGCCCGCCATGACGACCTGCTGCCGGTGGCCCGGCGTCTGTGGCGGCGGGTCCTGGGCAGCGCGCGCCTGGCGGATGTCGAGCGCGGCGTGCTCGCCGTTCGGCGGCGCGGGGACTGCCCGTCGAGCGAGGTGCCGCAGCGCTGGTTCGCCTACCTGGCGGGTGCTTCACCTGATCTGCTGGCCGCGGTGATCGACCACAACGCCCAGGACGTGGCCTCGCTGGTGCTGCTCGATGCCGAGATGGGACGCCTCCGCGCCGGCGGTTGGCGGGATGGCTCGCTGGTCGACCATCGGGGTCTGGCGCTCGAACTCCTCCGTGACGGCGCGGATGAGGATGCACTGGAGCTGCTGGAGCGGGTCCTCACCGGCGCCCTCGAACCGGCATCCAGTGCCGGCGAAGAGCCATACCGCCTGCGGCGCCTGGCGGCCCGCATCCTGGTGGCCGGCGGGCACTCGACACGCGCCGAGTCCCTGTGGCGAGAAGCCGCCCGCAGCGGAACGGTGGAGGCGGCGCTGGCCTGGATCGAGGTGGCACGCATCCGCGAACGGCACGCCGCGGACCTGCCCGGGGCGCTGGAGGCAACCCGGGCCGCCTCCCGGGTGCTCGACCTGGCCCTGGCCCTGGGACGTGGCGGCAGCCTGGACCGCATCGGGCGCGCTCGGTTGGTGGTCGAGGGGCGGCGTCGGCGCCTGACCCGTTGGCTGGCCGCCGCCGAGCGCCGCGCCCAGCGCCAACCGCTGTCCGTCTAGCCCGGCGGGGTCCGGGTCGCCAGGTAGGTGGCCGTCGCGGACGCCGCATCCTCGGCCGCCTGGCGGAGGGCACGGCCGGCCCCCCGGCGGGCCACCAGGACCGCCGCGAACGCGTCGCCGGCTCCGATCGTGTGGCGGCCCTCAACAACCTCGGCCCGGACGTGGGACGCCGGGCCCACACCGTCATCGACCCATGCGCCCTCCGTCCCGGCGGTCACCACCAGCTGTGGTCGCGGGCCGGCCCACGCCCGGAGCTGGGCCAGGGCTGCCGGCCCGTCGAGTGCGGCCACGTCCTCACGGCTGGCAATGAGCAGGTCCAGTCCGCGCAGCGCGCCGGCCAACCCCGGCTCGAGCTCTGCCAGCGGGCGGGTCATGACCCAGCCTTCCGGATCGGGCCGGCGCAACCAGCCCTGCAGGCCAGCTGCCCGGAAGGGGGCCCGCACAGCCTGCACCGCGTCTGCCGCGACCTCGCCGGCGACCGGGGCGAACAGCACCGCCGCGGCGACCGGAAGGCGGTCCGGTTCGGACACCCG
>DASWJA010000020.1:0-5110 GCA_036397375.1 Candidatus Limnocylindria bacterium | reverse complement strand
CTGTCGCGGATCCGCGAGCGGTGGGTGGCGACCCGCAACAACACCCAGTCCGTGGCGGAGGGGATCGGGATCACGGGCGGGATCATCACCGGGGCGGCGCTGATCATGGTCGTCGTGTTCGCGACCTTCGCGCTATCGGACGTGCTGTTCCTGAAGGCGATCGGCTTCGCCCAGGCGCTCGCGGTGCTCATCGATGCCACCATCGTGCGCGGCCTGCTGGTGCCCGCCTTCATGCGGGTCATGGGCCGCCTGAACTGGTGGGCCCCGGCTCCTATCCAGCGGGCGGTGGCCAAGCTGGGTCTGTACGAGGCACCCGCCCCGGCTTCGGCGACGTCGTCGGGAGACAGCGCCTCAGCCTGACCGGAACGCTAGCCTTGGGCTGAACGCCGCAGCTGAGGTTTGGACCATGGGCCCTGCGACTCCCGCCCCGCTGCCGCTGGAGGGCGTCACCGTTCTTGACTGCTCGCGGGTGTTCGCCGGGCCGCACGCCACGATGCTGCTGGCCGACCTGGGGGCCGACGTCTGGAAGCTCGAGCCGCCGTCCGGCGATGAGACACGCGGCTGGGGTCCGCCCTTCTGGGGCGACCCGGGGGACGGGCGGAGCGCGTATTTCGCGGCGGTGAACCGGAACAAGCGCAGCCTCGTCGTGAACCTGAAGACCGATGCCGGGCGCGAGATCCTCGACCGCCTCGCCGCGCGATCCGACCTGCTCATGCACAACTACCTGCCCTCGGTGGCGGCCAAGCTTGGCCTGGAGCCCGAGCGGTTGCGGGCACGCCACCCCCGGCTGGTGGTCTCCACCGTCGGGGGATTCCCGGGGAGCGGTGCCCTCGCCGAGCGGCCGGCCTACGACCTGGTGGCCCAGGCCTGGAGCGGCCAGATGGCGGTGACGGGCGACCCGGAGGGCGGGCCGATCAAGATCGGCGTCGGCCTCCTGGACCTGCTCGCGGGCCTGGAGGCCGCCGTGGCGGCCCTCGCCGGACTCGCGGCTCGGGAACGCGGGGCGGGCGGCCCGGGCGGGCGCCAGGCGCCCGCGCCGCAGGCATCGGTCAGTCTGGTGGAGGCCGCAGTGGCGGGGCTGTCCAACGTGCTCGGGTACTACCTGTCGACCGGCGAGGAGCCACGCCGGTGGGGGACTGGACACCCCGACATCGTCCCGTACCAGGTCTTTGCGGCCCGCGACGGGCACCTGGTAGTGGCGGTCGGCAACGACGGCCAGTTCGCTCGGTTGTGCGCGGTGCTGGGGCTGCAGCCACGACCAGAGTGGGCCACCAACCCGGGCCGCATTCCGCGCCGAGATGACGTCCTGGCCGTCCTGGCGCCACGCATCGCGGAGTGGCGGCGCGACGACCTGGTGGCGGCCTTGATCGCGGCCGACGTCCCGGGCGGTCCGGTCCACAGCGTGGGCGAAGCGGCGACGGCCATGCTGCAGATCGAACCGGACTGGATCACGACCCTGGACGGTGTTCGGCTGCACGCCTCGCCCATTCGGGTTGACGGTGCGCGTCTCCCCATCCGCCGCCCGCCGCCGCGCCTGGGCGAGCACACCGACGAAATCCTGGGGCAGATCGGCCTCAGCAAGACCGATATCGCAGCGCTCCGAGTCGAGGGGGTGGTCGCCTAGCTCAAGCGCCACGCGGGGCGCGCGCCGACGATACCGACGCGTATCGCCAAAGGGCCATTGCCGCATCCGCGCCGAATGCGGTTTGCTATCCTGCCTCGCAGGATCGTCTCCGACCGCGCAGGGTCCGCGTGAGGTGGAGATGGAGGAGGATCCGCGGCCCCCGGGGGGTTAAGGCAGGCGGAGTGGATCCATAAGCATCCCAGCGCAGCGTCAACTGAGCCGCGCCACGCCACGGCGGACCGTCATCGGTCTCGCCCGTGTGCTGGCCCCCGCGGTGCTCGCCATTGTGGTGTTCGTGGTCGCGGCCGGCACGCCGTCACCCGTACGCGGCGCCATCCGCACCTGGGATGGCGGCGGTGCCGATAACCTGTGGACGAACCCGCTCAACTGGTCCAGTGACCTCGTCCCCGGGGCGGCCGACAGCGCGATATTCGACGGAACGAGCCTCAAGGACGCGACCATTAACGCCAACGTGTCGGTCCTGGGCCTGGCCTTCAACGCTGGCTACACAGGAACGATCACCCAGGCGCCGGGGAACACCTTGACGGTCGGGGCGTCGGCCTTCGCGCAGGCCGACGGCACGTTCAGCGGCGGGACCGCGGCGATCACCGTCAACGGAGCCTTCACATTGAGTGGGGGGTCGTTCACGAGCACCACAGGCACCCTCACCGTCACCGGGGCGTTCACCAAGTCGGGTGGCACCTTCGCCCATAACGGCGGGACCGTCGCGTTCTCGACAAGCAGCGTTACGATCGACCTGGGCGGGACCGAGACGTTCAACAATGTCTCGTTCCTGTCAGCCACCAAGACCATTGCCGCCGGAACCACACTGGTGGTGACCGGGACGCTGAACCTCGCGGGCGGGACCATCAACACCGGGACCCTTGCCGCCCAGGGCGCCATCAACGCCCAGCTCGGGTTCACCGGGGGCGGGACCGCCACCCTGCTCATCAACGGCGCCGTCGACCAGACCTTCACCGGGTTCCAGACCACGGCCGCCGGGTCGCTGCCCCACGTGACCATCGACAAGCCATCCGGCACGCTGACCATCGCCGGCACCCTGCGCACGGCCCGCAACTGGACCTACACCGGCGGCACCGTCGACCCGGGCACCAGCACCCTGGTCTTCAATGGAACCCTCACGATCAGCGGGGACCATGCCCTGAACGATGTGGAGCTGCTGTCCGGCACCGTCACCGTCACGCCGGGCGACACCCTCACCGTCGGTGGGATGCTGACCTTGACCAACGGCAACCTGAACGGCGGCACCATCGCGTCCCTCGGCGACATCTCACTGGCGGCCGCGTTTGACGGGGAGACCGGCACCCTTCGTATCGCGGGCACCGCGGACCAGACCTGGACGGGGGCGGCCAACACGACCAGCAGCGACATGGCCAACGTGGTCATCGACAAACCGTCCGGCACTCTGTTCCTGGTCGGAACCATCCGGTTGCTAACGGCCTCGTGGACCTGGCTGCAGGGCGCGCTGGATCCCGGCACCAGCACCGTCTATTTCGACACCACGGTCACGATCACGGGGACGCACAGCCTGTACAACGTCTACCTCAGCGGCGGCGCGCACACCGTGACCGGCGGCGACACCCTGACGGCGCTCGGGACGTTGACGCTGGACAACGGCACCATCAATGGCGGCACGATCGCGGCGGCCGGTGACCTGGCCCAGCTGTCGACGTTCGACGGCGGAACCGGCCTGCTGCGCGTCATCGGCACCGGCAACCAGACCTTCGATGGCTTCGCCACCATCGGAGCGGGAAACCTGCCGGCATTTGAGATCGAGAAGCCATCGGGCATCTTGACCCTGAGCGGCACCATCCGGACCACGAACGATTGGACCCACATCAGTGGCACGCTGGATCCCGACGCCAGCCTGGTCGTGTTCTCGACCGGCCTCACCATTGACGCCGCCGGCATGACCTTCGCCGATATCCAGGTTACGAGCGGGACGGCGGCCCTTGCCAGCGACCTGAATGTCGGGGGCAACCTGTTCGTGTCCGGAGGAACGCTCAATGCGGCCGGGACCACCGTCACGGTTGGGGGCGACGTGACCATCGACGGGGCCTTCACGCCCGGCACCGGGTTGCTGGACATGAACGGCGTGGCGCCGCAGACCCTCGGCGGCGCAGCCGCCAGCATCAGTCTCTACGACTTCAGCGTGAACAATGCCGCAGGGGTCACGATCACGACCGACGTCTCGGTGGCCGGCACCCTGACCCTGAACGGACCGCTCGACATCAGCGGGCAGACCCTGGGCATCGCGAACGCGATCGCCGGCACGCCTACGGACCTGACCGGCGATCCGTTGTCCTCGCTGGTGGTGTCGGGGACAGGCGCGGGGATCGTCATCCCCTCCAGCCTGCCGGTGCTGGCCAACCTGACCCTGGACAACCCGAATGGGGCGGCCCTGGCGGCCCCGTTGACCATCGGCAGCCTGCTGACGCTGACCGATGGGGTCCTGGACGCCGGCGCGTGGGTGGTGGTTATCGATCCGGCTGCATCCGTGGCGCGCACCGCGGGCCACGTCCGCGGCGCGCTCCAGAAGACGATCCCCCTCGGAGCGGGTGTGGCAGTGACCTTCGAGATCGGCGACGCGACGACCTACGCGCCGGTCAGCCTGCTGTTCGGCATGGTGTCCGGGTCGGGGACCATCACCGCCTCGACCACGGCGGGCGAGCACCCGAACATCGGCTCCTCCGTGATCGACCCAGCCCAGGACGTGAACCGATGGTGGTCGCTGGTCAATAGCGGCGTCGTTTTCGACACCCTGGACGCCACCTTCACCTTTGATCCGGCCGATGTCGACCCGGGTGCTTCGACCGCGGCCTTCGTGGTCGCCAAGTGGGACGGCGCCTGGGTCCTGCCCGCGTCAGGCGCGGCGCTGCCGACTTCCATCACGGCCTTCGGGATGACCTCGTTGAGCGAATTCGCGGTCGGCGAGGTCGAGTCCGGCGACCTGCCAGACACGGCCCAGGGGACGCCCATCGGCCTGGGTACGCTGCTGATCGGGGTGGGCCTCCTCGGCTTGGTGGTCTTCGTCATGCGCCGCACCCGGAGCCTGGCGGTGGTGGCGCATCGGGGTTAGCGGCCGGTCAGATCCTCGACCAGGGGGGCCATCGACTCCATGGCGGGCTGCGGGATCGCGTAAAAGCTGATTCCCAGCCGCTCGCGGCGGCGCTCGAGGATCTCGCGCAGGCGCGCCCGGGTGCCGTGGAGCACGTACGGCGAGCCGACCAACCCGGCGACCATGGCCAGGCCACCCGCCACCGCGGACGCGCCAAGGGAGCTCCCGCTTCCCACCATTCCTGCCGCGGCGATGAACACATTCAGTTCCAGCCGGTCGAACCGCGCCCCGGCCGCCGTCCGCACCGAGGCCACCTTCTGGACCAGGGCGCCTTCGGTGGCCTGGCGCACGATCGGGCGGCCAGTGGCGTTGAACTGCGGGATGAAGCTCACGATGTCGGCCTCGCG
>DASWJA010000019.1:0-18830 GCA_036397375.1 Candidatus Limnocylindria bacterium | reverse complement strand
GCCGACGCGGATCGAGAAGTTCACGGTCATCCGCGGCCCGTTCATCCACAAGGACGGACGGGAGCAGTTCGAGATTCGAACCCACAAGCGGCTGATCGACATCATCGATCCCTCGTCGAAGACGGTCGATGCGCTGATGCGACTCTCGCTCGCGGCGGGCGTCGACATCGAGATCAAGATGTGATGGCAATCGGGTTGATCGGGCGCAAGCTCGGCATGATGCGGCTCTTCGCCGAGGACGGCAGCGTCGTCCCGGTGAGCGTCATTGCTGCTGCCCCGAACACGGTGACCCGGCTCCGCAGCGTCGAGCGCGACGGGTACGCGGCGGTCCAGGTCGGCGCCGGGTTGGCCCGACGTATCACCCGCCCGGTCGCCGGCCAGCTGCCCGAGCTGCCGAAGGACGCGCCGCGGCCGCGCGTCATGCGCGAGTTCCGGGTGGACTCCACCGAGGGTTTCGAGACGGGGCAATCCCTCGACGTGACCCTGTTCGCGGCCGGCGACCTGGTGGACGTGACCGGGGTCAGCAAGGGGCGTGGATTCGCCGGCACCATCAAGCGCCACCACTTCCACCGCGGACCGGTGACCCACGGCTCGACCAACACTCGCCAGCCAGGCTCGATCGGAGCCGGGACGACACCGGGCCGCGTGTACAAGGGGATGAAGATGAGCGGCCATCTGGGCGACCGCCGGATCACCGTCCAGAAGCTCCAGGTGGTCCGCGTCGACCCCGACCGGCAATTGCTGCTGGTCCGCGGGGCGGTGCCCGGCGCTCGCAACGCCATGCTCCTGATTCGGAAGGCGGAGTAGTCGTGGCCAGCACGCCGGTCCTCACCGCCAAGGGCACCAAGAAGGGCTCCATCGAGCTGGCGGACTCCCTGTTCGGCGCGCCGGTCCGCAGCGCGCTCATCCACCAGGCCGCCATGGCGCAGCTGGACGCGCGCCGGGTCGGAACCGCGGATACGCTGACTCGGGCCCAGGTCCGCGGCGGCGGCCGCAAGCCATGGCGGCAAAAGGGCACCGGCCGAGCGCGCCAGGGCAGTCGCACCTCGCCGCAGTGGCGCGGTGGTGGCGTGGTCTTTGGCCCGCACCCGCGTGACTACGCGGTGAAGGTCAATGACAAGGTCCGGCGCGCGGCCCTCCGCGGAGCGCTGAGCGCCAAGGTCGCCGACGGTGCGGTCAAGGTGGTCGAGGGCATCGGCCTGGACAAGATCCAGACCAAGGCCCTGGTCGAGCGCCTGGCCGCCTGGGATGTGCAGGGCCGCGTCCTGCTGGTCCTCGCCGCTCGCGACGAGAACGTGGAGCGCTCCGCGGCCAACCTGCGCGAGGTTCGCATCATCCTGGCCGACAGCCTGAACGTGATCGACCTGCTGGAGGCCGACACGATCGTGTTCACCCGCGACGGGGTCACCCGCGCCGAGGCGGTGTTCGCATGAGCGCGCGCACCATCCATGACATCCTGCTGCGCCCCGTGGTCAGCGAGAAGTCGGTGGCCGAGATCGAGCGCAACAACTACACGTTCGCGGTGCGGCAGGACGCCAACAAGCTCCAGATCAAGGCCGCGGTGGAGACTGAGTTCAAGGTCACCGTGCTGGGCGTGCGGGTGCAGACCGTGCACCCCAAGCAGAAGAGCCGGGGGCGACGGACCAAGGGCATGACCAGCGGCTGGCGCAAGGCGGTGGTGACCATCGCTGCCGGCGACAAGATCGAGTTGTTCGAGGTCGTATAGCCATGCCGCTTCGCAGCTACCGACCCAACACGCCGTCCCTGCGCCAGATGACGCGCTCGGACTTCGCGGAGGTCACGACCGACCGGCCGCACAAGCCGCTCACCGAGCGTCTCGGCTCCAGCGCCGGGCGCAACAGCCAGGGCAAGCTCACGGTCCGCCACCAGGGTGGCGGTCACAAGCGGTTGTATCGGGTCATCGACTGGCGGCGCGACAAGCACGGCGTTCCCGCCCGGATCGCGACCATCGAATACGACCCGAACCGGTCGGCCCGGATCGCCCTGCTCCACTACGCCGATGGTGACAAGCGCTACATGCTGCTGCCCAACGGTCTGCAGGTCGGGGACGAGGTCACGTCCGGCCCCGAGGCCGAGGCGCGGGTGGGCAACGCGTTGCCGCTGTCCAAGATCCCGCTGGGCACGCAGATCCACAACGTGGAGCTGGTTGCAGGCCGCGGCGGCCAGATCGTGCGCAGCGCGGGGGGCGCGGCACAGCTGCTGGCCAAGGAGGGGGAGATGGCCACCATCCGGTTGCCATCGGGGGAGGTCCGACGGGTGCGCGCCAACTGCACGGCAACCGTGGGCCAGGTCAGCAACCTCGAGCACGAGAATCAGAAGATCGGCAAGGCCGGCCGGAGTCGGCACCTTGGCCGCCGGCCGTCAGTGCGGGGCGTGGTCATGAACCCCAACGACCACCCGCACGGCGGCGGAGAGGGCAAGTCTCCCATCGGCATGCCGCCCAAGACGCCGTGGGGCAAGCCCGCCATGGGCCTGCGAACCCGCAAGCACCAGGCCAGCGATCGGCTGATCGTGCGCCGCCGCTACGGGCGCGGGTAAGGAGACGCGATGAGCCGTTCCGTGAAGAAGGGACCCTTCGTCGATGCCCGCCTGCTGGGCCGCATCGAGGAGATGAACAAGCGCAAGGAACAGAAGGTCCTCAAGACCTGGTCGCGGGCGTCGGTGATCTTCCCGGCCATGATCGGCCACACCATCGCGGTCCACGACGGTCGCCGCCACGTCCCGGTCTTCGTGACCGAGAACATGGTCGGCCACCGCCTGGGCGAGTTCGCTCCGACCCGCCACTTCCGCGGGCACGGGCGGCACACCGAACGCTCATCGGCGCTGAAGTAGGACTGGACCGATGCGCGTGACCGCCACTGCCAAGTACGTCAGGATCAGCCCCCGCAAGGTCCGCCTGGTGGCTGACCTGATCGTCGGCCGCCCGGTCGAGGAAGCGGCGGCCATCCTGCGCTTCATGCCCAACGCCGCGGCCCGCGACGTGGCCAAGGTCCTGCGCAGCGCGACCGCCAATGCCGAGAACAACTTCAACCTGACCGCTGACGAGCTGCGCGTGGTGTCCGCGGTCGCCAACGAGGGACCGACGCTGAAACGCATCCGACCCCGCGCCCAGGGGCGCGCCTTCCAGATCCTCAAGCGCACCAGCCACATCAGCGTATCGGTCGCCGACGGAGGGGACGTCTGATGGGTCACAAAGTGCATCCGTACGGCTTTCGGCTGGGCATCAACAAGCCGTGGCTAGCGAAGTGGTACGCCGATCGCGACTACGCGACGCTGCTCCAGGAGGACATGAAGATCCGCACCCTGGTCGCGCGTCAGCTGGCCAACGCCAGCGTGAGCCAGGTCGAGATCGAGCGCGGCATCAACCATGTGACCGTCACGGTCCACACCGCCAAGCCGGGGATCGTGATCGGCAAGGGCGGCGCCAACGTCGAGCTGCTGCGGACTTCCGTGGGCAAGCTGACCGATAAGAAGGTCAAGCTCGAGATCAAGGAGGTCCTACAGCCGGAACTGGACGCCGTGCTGGTGGCCCAGAGCATCGCCGGCCAGCTCGAGCGCCGGATCGCCTTCCGCAAGGCGGTCAAGCAGGGCGTTCAGCGCACGATCAAGGCCGGCGCCAAGGGCGTGAAGATCCAGGTCTCCGGGCGCCTGGGCGGGACGGAGATGTCCCGTCGAGAGTGGGACAAGGAAGGTCGCATCCCGCTCGGCACGCTGCGCGCGGACATCAGCTACGGCGTCGTTCATGCCCACACGTCCTACGGCCGGATCGGGGTCAAGGTCTGGATCTACCGCGGCGAGACGCTGGCCGATCTCCCAGGTTCGGCACGGACCGAGCCGCGGGAGGCCCCACGCGCCGCTACTCGCGGCCGACCCGCCCGTCGGACGCGGACCGCTGCCGCGCCAGCCGAGGAGGCCGAGGAGGCCGAGACGGCCGACGCGACGGTGGCAGTCGCTGCGCCGCTGGAAGAGGTCGCCGAATCGGTCGCCGAATCGGTTCCCGTGGACGAGTCCGCGGTTGAGGCCGCCGTTGAGCCGGAAGCTGCCGTTGAGCCGGAAGCTGCCGTCGAGCCGGAAGTTGCCGTCGAGCCGGAAACCGAGCCCACGGTTGAGCACGCCGCCGAAGCCGAGGCGGTCACGGAGACCGAGCCGGCATCGGTCGAACCTGAGACCCCGAGCAAGCGCAAGGCGAAGGACTAGTCATGCTGCTGCCGAAGCGCGTCAAGCATCGCAAGGTCCAGCGTGGACGCCGCGCCGGGCTGGCCAAGGGCGGCACCACCGTCTCCTTCGGCGAGTACGGCCTGATGGCCGAAGAGGTGTGCTGGCTGACCAGCCGCCAGATCGAGGCGGCTCGACGTGCGATGACCCACCACATCAAGCGTGGCGGCCGAGTCTGGATCCGCGTCTTCCCGGACAAGCCGGTCACCAAGAAGCCGGCCGAGGTCCGGATGGGATCGGGCAAGGGCGCACCGGACCACTGGGTCGCCGTCGTGAAGCCGGGCCGGATCATGTTCGAGATGTCCGGCGTGCCGGAGACGATCGCGCGCGAGGCGATGCGGCTGGCCAGTCACAAGCTGCCGATCTCGACCAAGTTCGTCATCAAGGAGGGCGTCGAACATGGACATCAGTGAGGTTCGCGCTCTGAGTGACCAGGATCTTGCCGCGGCCCTGGTCGATGCCAAGCTCGAACTCTGGAAGATCCGGTTCGACCTGGCTACCCGCCAGGAGAAGAACCACAGCCGCCTGCCCGCCACCCGGCAGCGGATCGCGCGGATCCTCACCGTCATGACCGAGCGCCAGCGCGCGGCCACGGCCGCCAGTCAGGAGTCCGCGTAGTGGCCGGCAAGCGACGGACGAAGGTCGGGCGCGTGGTGTCCGACAAGATGGACAAGACGGTGGTCGTCAGCGTCGAGCGTCTGCAGCGCCATCCGATCTACAAGCGCGTCATCCGGCGCTCCACGAAGTTCAAGGCCCACGACGAGGAGAACGCGGCGCGGGTGGGAGATAGCGTCCGCATCGAAGAGAGCCGGCCGCTGTCACGCGACAAGCGCTGGCGGCTGGTCGAGATCCTGGGCCACGGGGCAGCCGAGATGGCTTCCGGACCGATGGCCGATGAGGCGATCCTCAACCCCGAGCCGGAGCCTGCGGCCGAGTCGGGGCCGGAGTCGAAGGCGGCGGTCAGCGAGGCCGATCCGGCATGATCCGACGCCAGACCCGGCTCCGGGTCGCCGACAACACGGGCGCACGCGAGCTGATGTGCATCACGGTCGTGGGCCGCTCGACGAGCGAGACGGCCTCCGTGGGCGACGTCATCGTGGCCAGCGTCAAGCAGGCCCTGCCCAACTCGGGCGTGAAGAAGGGCGAGGTCGTCCGCGCGGTGATCGTCCGCACCACCAAGGGCTACGGCCGCCCCGACGGGAGCCACATCCGCTTCGACGAGAATGCGGCGGTCCTCATCACCCCGCAGGGCAACCCGCGCGGGACCCGCATCTTCGGCCCGGTGGCTCGCGAGCTGCGAGAGCGGAACTACATGAAGATCATTTCGCTCGCGCCGGAGGTGCTGTGATGGCCGTTCGGAAGGGCGACACGGTGCTGGTCATGGCCGGCAAAGACCGTGGCAAGCGCGGCAGGGTCGAGCGCGTCGAGCGCACGCGGCGCGGCCTGGCCGTGGTCATTCCCGGCATCAACATGGCCAAGCGACACCAGCGCGCACAGCGCGGCCGTACGCAGACGGCGGGGATCATCGACCTGCCCATGCCGGTCCAGATCAGCAACGTCATGGTCGTGTGCCCCAACTGCGACAAACCGACCCGCATCGGCCATGCGCGGCTGGATGACCAGCACAAGACCCGGGTGCGCGTCTGCAAGCACTGCGGGGAGCAGCTGGAGGTGACCACGTGAGCGACGAACCAACCGCCGCGCCACCCAAGCCCGCCAAGAGGGCCGCCACGAAGGCCGCCACGTCGGCCGCCAGGCGGTCCGCCAGCGTGTCAGAAGCGCCTTCGAAGCAGCGGCGGGCTGCCAATGGGGGCGAGCTGGTCGGCCTCCGCCTGCGCTACCGCGACGAAGTGGTGCCTGCCCTGGTCCGCGAGTTCCGGTACGCCAACCCGATGCAGGTCCCGCGCCTGGAGAAAGTCGTGGTCAACATCGGCCTGGGCGAGGCCATCCAGAATGCGAAGGCCATCGACGCCGCCGTCGGGGACCTGGCCACGATCACCGGCCAGAAGCCGATCGTGACCCGCGCCACCAAGTCGATCGCCCAGTTCCGGCTCCGGGCGGGAATGCCGGTCGGCGCCAAAGTCACCCTCCGCGGGCAACGGATGTACGACTTCGTCGAGCGCACCCTGCGGCTGGCCCTCCCGCGCATTCGTGACTTCCGCGGCGTGTCCCCCGGATCCTTCGACGGGCGGGGGAACTTCAGCCTGGGGCTCCGCGAGCAGCTGATGTACCCGGAGATCGACTACGACAAGATCGACCGCCTGCGGGGCCTCGAGATCAGCATCGTGACCACCGCCCGCAACGACGAGGAGGGCCGCCGCCTCCTTGCCCTGCTGGGCATGCCATTCGCCGCCAACTGACCTGAGGACGATTCGAACGTGGCCAAGAAATCGATGATTGCCAAGTCCCAGCGCACGCCGCGGTTCGGCGTGCGCCAGCACAACCGCTGCACGGTGTGCGGGCGTCCGCGGGCCTACATGCGGCGCTTCGCGCTGTGCCGCATCTGCTTCCGGGAGCGTGCCCTCGACGGCCTGCTGCCGGGGGTCATGAAGTCGAGCTGGTAGCCATGAACATGACCGATCCGATCGCCGACATGCTGACCCGCGTTCGCAACGCGAGCGTGGCCCGACATCGAGAAGTCGTCCTGCCCGCGTCGCGCGTGAAGACCGAGATCGCTCGCATCCTGGCCGAGGAGGGGTTCATCGCCTCGTTCGAGGCGCGGGTCGACGACGGCCACGACCATCTGGTGCTGACCCTCAAGTACGTCGAAGACCGCACGCCGGTGGTGACCGGGCTCAAGCGCATCAGCAAGCCGGGACTGCGCGTCTACGCGCGCAAGACCGAGATCCCCCGCGTCCTGGGCGGCCTGGGCGTGGCCATCCTTTCCACCTCCCACGGGATCATGACCGGGCAGCAGGCCCGGAAGCTGAATCTCGGCGGCGAGGTGCTGTGCTACGTCTGGTAAGGAGCCGCATGTCGCGAATCGGGCGCCTGCCCATTCCCATCCCCGATGGTGTCGAGGTCACCCTCGACGGTCAGCACCTGAGCGTGACCGGCCCGCTGGGCACGTTGGAGCGGGACGTCCACCCTGAGATGGCCGTCGTTCACGATGACGGCATCCTCCGCATCGTCCGCCCATCCGATGAGCCGCGCCATCGGGCGCTGCACGGGCTGACCCGATCACTGGTCGCCAACATGGTCACCGGGGTGACCGCCGGATTCAGCAAGGTCCTCGAGATCAGCGGCGTGGGGTACCGCGCTCAGCTCCAGGGCGAGACCCTGGTCCTGGCGCTGGGGTTCTCGCACCCGGTCGAGTTTCCGCCTCCGGAGGGCATTCGCTTCACTGTCGAGACGCCCACCCGGCTGTCGGTGAGCGGCGCCGATCGGGAGCTGGTCGGTCAGGTGGCGGCGGCCATTCGCGCCAAGCGCAAGCCCGAGCCATACAAGGGCAAGGGCATCCGGTACGCCGGCGAGCAGATCCGGCGCAAGGCCGGCAAGACGGGCAAGGTCGGGGGAGCCGCGTAACCATGATCAAGAAGTCATCCCGCGACGAGCTGCGGCGCAAGCGACACGCCCGCCTCCGGCTGCGCGTGACGGGCAGCACCGAGCGCCCGCGGCTCAGCGTCTTCCGCAGCTCCCGCTTCATCTATGCCCAGGTCATTGACGACACTACCGGCCAGACATTGGCCGCGGCCTCGAGCCGCGAGCCGTCGCTGGGTGCTGGAACCGGCAAGGTTGCCGTCGCTGAGGCCGTGGGCCGCGCGGTCGCCGAGCGGGCGCGCCAGGCCGGCGTCACCCGGGTCGTCCTCGATCGAGGAGGCTATCGGTATCACGGGCGGGTTCGCTCGCTCGCCGAGGGCGCCCGCCAGGGCGGCCTCGAACTGTAGAGCGGAGTACAAATGCCACGTATCGATCCCACCAAGCTGACCCTCGAAGAGAAGGTCGTCCAGATCAACCGGGTGGCCAAAGTGGTCAAGGGTGGCCGCCGCTTCAGCTTCAGCGCTGTCGTGGTCGTGGGTGACGGCCGCGGCGTAGTGGGCGGCGGCCTGGGAAAGGCCGGTGAGGTGCCGGAGGCCATCCGCAAGGGCGTCGAGGACGCCAAGAAACACCTCATCCGGGTGCCTTTGGTGGGCAGCACCATCCCGCACGACGTCCTGCGCGAATTCGGGGCGTCGCGGGTCTTGCTTCGACCCGCCACCGCCGGCACCGGCGTCATCGCGGGAGGCTCGGTCCGTGCCGTCGTGGAGGTCGCCGGCATCCGCGACCTGCTCTCGAAGACGATGGGCAGCACGAACCCGGTCAACGTGGTGCGAGCCACGCTCGACTGCCTGGCCAACCTGCAGACCGCGGACGACATCGCCGCACGCCGCGGCAAGACCGCCGAGGAGCTGCTCGGCAAGCGAGCAGCCGAAGCGGCGCGCCAGCCGCATATCTACGTCGAGCGGCCAGCGCCGCCCATGCTGGGCGGAGGCCCGCGTGGCCGCTAAGCGCTCGGCGGATCCGCCGGCCACCCTGCGCGTGACCTGGATCCGCTCCACCATCGGCCACCGGGCCGGGGCGCGCGGCACCATCCGCGCCCTGGGACTCCGCCGCCTGCACCACAGCGTTGAGGTCCCCGACACGCCCCAGACGCGCGGCATGCTGCGCCGGGTCGCCTTCCTGGTCGACGTCATCGACCCGGCCAAGCCGGAGGAGACGGCATGAAGCTGCACGACCTCCAGCCGGCCACCGGATCCCACACGCCGGCCCGGCGGGTGGGACGGGGCCATGGCTCGGGCAAGGGCAAGACGGCCGGTCGCGGCACCAAGGGCCAGAAGTCGCGCGCCGGCGGGTCCATCCCACCCTGGTTCGAAGGCGGCCAGACACCGCTCCACATCCGCACGCCCAAGCTCCATGGCTTCCGGAACCGCGGGCGGGTCGCCTACGCGGCGGTGAATATCGGCCGCCTAGTCGAGGCTGAAGCGGGCACCCTCATCACGCCCGACGTGCTGGCCCATGGCGGGCTGGTCCGCCGCTCCAAGACCCGGCCCCTCCCGGTCAAAATCCTGGGCGCCGGCGACGCCCCGAAGGGCGTGACCATCCATGCCCACGCGTTCTCCCGGGCTGCCCTCGACAAGCTGGCTGCCGCCGGATCCACCGCCCAGCGCATCAGCTGGCCCGATGGGATGCCGGTCGACGAGGCCGCGGAAGCCCGGGCCCTGGCCGAATCCGCCGCCGCGGCGGAGACTCGCGCGCGAGCCAGGGGCAAGCGCAGGAGCAAGCGCAAGGGACAGGGCACGGGCACGCGAGCTGCCACAGGAGCGGCCGCGGCGGCGGCTGCGGACGATGCGCCTGATGCCCCAGCCACCGACGCGACCGATGCCCCAGCCACTGACCCGACCGATTCCACCGCTGCCGTGACAGATAACGACGGGTCGGAACCCGAGGAGGCCGACGGCGAGGGCGCGACGGCGTGATTCAGTCGGTCGTCACCGCTCTCCAGGCGCCGGATATCCGGCGCAAGATCCTGTTCACGGTCTTCATCCTGCTCATCTTCAGGATCCTGACCGCGGTCCCGGTACCCAACGTCGACCAGGCGCGCCTGGCCGAGCTGTTCGCGTCAAACCAGCTCCTGGCGCTGCTCGACATCTTCTCCGGCGGCGGCCTGGCCACCGCTTCGATCATCGGGCTGGGCCTGAACCCCTACATCAACGCCAGCATCATCATGCAGCTCATGCAGGGGGTCATCCCTAGGCTGGGTGACCTGGCGCGGGAGGGGGAGTACGGGCGCAATCGGCTCCAGCAGTACACCCGCTACCTGACGCTGCCGCTGGCGGCGGCCCAGGGCTTCGGCTTCTCGGTCCTCCTCCAGAATGCCGGCGTCATCCCGGTCTCGCCGTTCTTCAGCTTCGAGACATTCTCGCTCCTCATCGCATGGACCTCGGGGACCATCCTCCTGATGTGGCTCGGCGAGCTGATCAGCGAGCGCGGGCTGGGCAATGGCATCAGCTTCATCATCTTCGCCGGCATCGTCGGCCGCCTGCCCGACCAGGCGGGGCCGATCATCAGCGCCCCGGACGGCGTCCTCCGGATCGCGCCCTTCATCGTGGTCGCGGTCATCATCATCGCGGCCGTGGTGTTCGTGAACGAGGGCCAGCGCCGGATCCCGGTCCAGTACGCCTCGCGGGTGCGTGGGCGGCGCATGTACCAGGGCCAGACCCAGTACCTGCCCATGAAGGTGACCATGGCCGGCGTGATCCCGATCATCTTCGCGGTCAGCATCCTGCTGTTCCCGGCCCAGATCGCCCAGTACTTCACCACCAGCAGCAACGAGGTGGTGGCCGATGTCGCCGCCTGGATCAGCACGACGCTGAGCCCCCAGACGCCGATCGTGTACGGGATCCTGTATTTCGTGCTGGTCGTGTTCTTCACCTACTTCTACACCTCGTTCCAGTTCAAACCCGACCAGACCGCAGACTTCCTGCGCAAGAACGGTGGTTTCATCCCCGGCATCCGGCCTGGTCGACCGACCGAGGAGTTCCTGTCCCGGGTGGCGAACCGGATCACCTTGGGCGGCGCGACATTCCTGGGAATCATCGCCGTAACGCCCCTCATCGTCTCCGCCTTCATCCCGGGGACTGAAGCGATTCAGCTGGGCGGGACGAGCATCCTCATCGTGGTTGCGGTGGTGGTCGAGACCATGAAGCAGCTCGAGGCCCAGATGCTGATGCGCAATTACGAGGGCTTCATCCGGTGATGCTCGTCCTGCTGGGCGTGGTCGGCGCCGGCAAGGGCACCCAGGCATCGATCATCGCGCGCGAGCGCGGCCTGCTTCACCTCGCTACCGGCGACCTGTTCCGCCGTGGCCTCCGCGATGGCACCCCGCTGGGCGAGGTCGCGCGTGGCTACATGCGGCGCGGCGAGCTGGTGCCTGACGAGATCACGATCCGGATGGTGGCCGAGGTGCTGGCCGGTCCCGCGGCCCGGGCCGGCGTCGTGTTCGACGGCTTCCCGCGCACCCTGGCACAGGCCCAGGCCCTGGACGCGCTCGTGGCGGAGCACGGCACTGAGATCACCCGAGCGGTGCTGATCGACGTTCCCGAGGATGTCCTGGTGGCCCGCGTCGCGGGGCGCTGGGTATGCCCGCAATGCGACACCCCCTATCACCTTACCGACGATCCGCCGCGCCAGCCCGGCGTATGCGACCGGGACGGCACGGCCCTCGTCCAGCGCGAGGACGACCGGCCCGAGGTGTTCCGGGCCCGCCTGCGCGAGCAGCTGCCGCCCTTGGATGACGTGGTGGCGTATTACGCCGGCCTGGGGCTCCTGGCTCGGGTCGACGGCCGCCAGCCGGTCGCGGCGGTCACCGCCGCCATCCTGGCCGCCGCGGAAGGGGAGAGCGCGCCCTGATGGGCATTCCCCTGCGCCGCGCCCACGCGACCATCAAGCGACCTGAGGAGGTCGCCCGGATGCGGCACGCGGGCCAGATCCTGGTGGCGCTCCTCGACCAGCTGGAGGCGGCGCTCGCGCCCGGCGTGACCACCGCCGAGCTCGACGCCCTGGCAGCCGACCACATCAGCCAGGCAGGAGCCGTCTCCTCGTTCAAAGGCTACGGATCGAACCCGCCCTTCCCGGGCACCATCTGCACCTCCCTCAATGACGAGGTGGTGCACGGCATCCCGTCCACCCGGCGTCGGATTCGGGATGGCGATCTCATCAGCCTCGACGTGGGCTGCATCTGGGAGGGCTGGCATGCGGACTGTGCCCGCACCTACGCCGTCGGCGAGGTGAACCCTGCCGCGGCCGAGTTGGTGGAGGCCACCCGGGGTGCGCTCTCGGCCGGGATCGCGGCCGCAGTGGCCGGCAACCGTCTGGGCGATGTCGGGGCCGCCATCGAGGCGGTCGCGGACCAACACGGCTACGGGATCGTGCGACCGTTCGTGGGGCACGGGATCGGGACCAACATGCACGAGGAGCCCCAGGTCCCGAACTACGGCCGACCCGGGACCGGGATGCGGCTCGAGGTCGGCCTGTGCCTGGCCATTGAGCCGATGTTCAACCTCGGCGGAGACGACGTGCGCCTGCTCGACGACGGCTGGACGGTCGTGACGGCCGACGGGTCGGCATCGGCTCATTTCGAGGACACGATCGTGATCGGGACCGCGGGGCCCGAGCGGCTTACGGCGAGGCCAGGTGCGGGATGAGACGAGGATGGCCGTTGCCCTCGTCGGCGGGGCTGCTGTATACTTTTCGATCCGGTCGCCGCGTGCGGCGGCCTTTCCGTGTGTCCCCCAACCGAGTCAGCTGAAGCCGCGAACGAGGGTGCGTAGCGCTTGCCAAAAAAGGATGCGATTGAGGTTGAGGGCGAGGTGATCCTCCCCTTGCCGAACGCGATGTTCAAGGTGCGCCTGGAGAACGGCCACGAAGTCCTGGCCCATATCTCGGGAAAGCTCCGCAAGAACTTCATCCGCATCCTGCCCGGCGATACGGTTCGCGTCGAGTTGAGTCCCTACGACCTCAGTCGAGGTCGGATTACGTACAGGATGCGATGAAAGTCAGTGCATCGGTCAAGCCTCGTTGTGAGCGCTGCAAGGTGATTCGGCGCTCCGGCGTGGTGCTGGTCATTTGCCGCATTCCCAAGCACCGCCAGCGGCAGGGCTAGGGGAGGCTTCGGCATGGCGCGCATCGCCGGCGTGGACATTCCCCGCGAGAAGCGGGTCATCGTGTCCTTGACCTACATCCACGGCATCGGTCCGGCAACGGCGGCCAAGGTGGTCACCGCAGCCGGAGTGGCGCCGGACACACGCGTGCGGGACCTGACCGAGGATGAAGTCACGCGGGTGCGCGACATCATCGACAAGCGATATCGGGTCGAGGGCGACGTCCGGCGCGAGGTCAGCATGAACATCAAGCGCCTGATGGAAATCGGCGCCTATCGCGGCGTCCGGCATCGGCGCAACCTGCCCGCCCGCGGGCAACGGACCAAGACCAACGCCCGGCAGCGGCGCGGCTCGCGCAGGACCGTCGGCGTCCGACGCAAGAAGTAACGGAGTCCCATGGCTGAGCGAAAGAAGGCGACGCGCGCCAAGAAACGCGAGAAGAAGAACGTCCCGGTTGGGCATGCGCACATCCAGGCCACCTTCAACAACACCATCGTGACCATCACCGATCCCACCGGCGGGGTGATCGCGTGGGGCAGCGCCGGACTGGTCGGCTTCAAGGGCTCGCGCAAGAGCACGCCGTACGCCGCCTCCCAGACCGCGGACCTGGCGGCCCGCAAGGCGATGGAGCACGGGGTGCGGCAGGTTGAGGTCTTCGTGAAGGGTCCCGGCGCCGGCCGCGAACAGGCAATCCGTTCGCTCCAGGCCGCGGGCCTGGAGGTCACCGCCATCACGGACGTGACGCCCATCCCGCACAACGGTTCACGCCCGCCGAAGCGGCGGAGGGTCTAGCCGCATGGCGCGCTACACGGATCCGGTCTGTCGCATCTGCCGCCGGGAGGGGCTCAAGCTCTTCCTGAAGGGCAGTCGCTGCTACTCGAAGAAATGCTCCTTCGAACGGCGGAGCACCCCGCCCGGGATGAACACCATGCGGCGCCGGAAGGTCAGCGAGTTCGGGCTCCAGATGCGCGAAAAGCAGCGTGTCCGGCGTAGCTACTCGGTCCTCGAACGG
Organism: Candidatus Limnocylindria bacterium; assembly: GCA_036397375.1. Taxonomy (GTDB): domain Bacteria; phylum Chloroflexota; class Limnocylindria; order QHBO01; family QHBO01; genus DASTEQ01. The sequence goes on along the minus strand of DASWJA010000019.1, from coordinate 4,943 downwards.
CAATTCCGGAACTACTTCCGTGACGCCGAGCGCCAGCGGGGCATGACCGGCGAAAACCTGCTGCGGCTGCTCGAAATGCGCCTCGACAACGTGGTTTACCGGATGGGCTTCGCCAGCTCGCGGGCCCAGGCCCGGCAGTTGGTGAACCACGGGCATTTCAGGATCAACGGGCGGCCCACCAAGTCCCCCAGCCAGCAGACGTCGATCGGAGACCGGATCGAGGTCCGCGATACACGGCAGGGCCGAACGTACTTCAAGGCCGCGCCCGACACCATGCGCGCGGCCCAGATCCCCGACTGGGTCAGCGTGGATCCGACCAGGCTGGTCGGGACCGTGATCGCCCAGCCCACCCGTGAGCAGATGCCCGCGGAGTTCAACGAGCAGCTTGTCGTCGAGTACTACTCGCGCTAGGAGTTCCCCTTGCTGATGATCGAACCCGAGTCCACCCCGCGTATCGAAGAGGTCGAGGCGCACGGCGCCGCGGGCCGCTTCGAGATCCAGCCCTTGGCCGCCGGCTACGGCGTCACGCTGGGCAACGCGCTGCGCCGCGTGCTGCTGTCCTCGCTGGAGGGGGCGGCCGTGACGTCCATCCAGATCGCGAACGTGTATCACGAGTTCAGCACCCTCCCGGCGGTGAAGGAGGACGTGACCCAGATCGTGCTGAACATGAAGAAGATCCGCCTTCGCTCGTTCGCTCCCCACCCGGTGAACCTGAAGCTTGTGAAGCACGGCGCCGGCCACGTGACGGCGGGCGACATCGCCGAGTCGGCGGACGTCGAGATCGTCAACCCCGAGCTCGAGCTGCTGACCCTCGACTCGGATGCGGGGTCGATTGAGATGGATCTCACCGTCGAAACTGGGGTCGGGTACCGGGCGGCCGAGCACACCGAGGAGATGCCGATCGGCGTCATCCCGGTGGATGCCATCTTCTCGCCGGTCCGGCGGGTGAACTTTTCAGTCGAGAACACCCGGGTTGGGCAGATGACGAACTTCGACAAGCTCAGCCTGGAAATCGAGACCGACGGGACCACCACCCCCCAGGCGGCCCTGGCCCAGGCGGCCGGGATCCTGGTCCGCGAGTTCAGCCGATTCGCCGACATCGGGCGGCCCGGTTCCGGTACCGGTGACGAAGTGCCGGCACCGCTGGCGGCCAGCCTGCTCGATGCCCCCATCGAGGAGTTGGACCTGCCGATGCGGGCCTACAACAGCCTGAAGCGGAACAACATCACCAAGATCGGCCAGCTGCTGGCCCTGGGTGACGACGAGCTGCTCCGGATGCGGAACTTCGGCCGCAAGAGCCTCGATGACATGAAGGAGCGTCTCGCCCTCCGCGGGTTCATCGCTCCTGAGGACGGGGCCCCGATGGCCGACGAGGGCGACCTGCCGGCTGCCGCCGAGCTCGACGAGGCCGTCGCCGCCGAGCTGAACCGGGAGGCCTGATCCAGACCGATGCCGCACCGCATCGCCGGCCGCAAGCTGAGCCGACCGACCGCCCACCGCGAGCACATGCTCGCCAACCTGGCGGTGGCGGTGCTGCGCTACGAGCGGTTGAAGACGACCGAGGCCAAGGCCAAGGAGGTGCGGGGCGTGGTCGATCGCCTGATCGTCACCGCCAAGCGCGGCGATCTGCCCGCGCGACGGCAGCTGGTGGCCCAGCTGCCCAATGAGCCGCTCATCATCGAGAAGCTGATGGGTGAATTGGCGGCCAAGTACGCCGAGCGGGGGTCGGGGTTCACGCGGATCACGCGTCTTGGACCCCGCGCCGGCGACGCGGCCCCCATGGTCCAGATCGAGCTCGTCTGAGGCGGGCTCGGCTGACCGAATAACCGAAGACCCGATGGCCCCCGCGGCGCAACGCTGCGCCCGGGCGCTCATCGAGTACGACGGGACGGCGTTCGCCGGCTCGCAGCGCCAGCCGCAGCAGCGGACGGTGCAGGGCGAGCTGGAGGAGGCCCTTAACAAACTGACCGGCGAGCGGATCACGGTCCGCCTTGCCGGACGCACCGATGCTGGCGTGCATGCCACGGGACAGGTGATTGCCTTCTGTCTGCCGGACCCCTCCCGCCGGGAGTGGCCCGGGTGGGCGGAGCTGCGGCGACTCCTGAACGCGGCCCTGGCGCCGGACGTGGCGGTCCGCGCCCTGCGCGCCGCTCCCCGGGATTTCGACCCGCGGCGAGCGGCCGTGGCACGGACCTACCGCTATCGGATCCGGGAGGACGGCGACCGCCGCCCGACTGATCGGCATCGGGAGCTCGAGATACCCGACCGCCTCGACGTGGCCGCCATGCGCGACGCCGCGGCGCGGATGGTCGGGGAGCGGGACTTCGCCGCCCTGGGCAGCGACCCGCGAAGTCGGACGGTCCGCCACCTGGTGGCGGTCAGCATCCGGCAGCGCGGGACGCTGATCGAGGTGACGGTAACCGCCAACGCCTTCTTGCGACGCATGGTGCGCAGCCTGGTGGCGGTTCTGCTGGCTGTCGGACGCGGCCAGATGGCGGCCGATGACGTGGAGCGTATGCTCGACGTCCGACAGCGGGCCCTCCACGGGCGGGCCGTGCCGACGCGCGGGCTCACTCTCGAGCGGATCAGTTTCGGAATCGGAGGAGCATCGAAGGAAACATGAAGACGTACGCGGTCAAGGCCAGCGAGATCGACCGAGGCTGGTGGCTCATCGACGCCACCGATCAGCCGCTCGGCCGACTGGCCACGCGCGTCGCCACCCTGCTGGCGGGCAAGCACAAGCCCACCTGGTCGCCGCATCTCGACACGGGCGACCACGTGGTCGTCGTCAACGCGGCCCGCGTCCGGGTGACTGGCAACAAGCTGAGCCAGAAGCGCTATTACCGCCACTCGAACTACCCGGGTGGCTTGCGAGAAGAGAGCCTGGCCGACCTGTTGGCGCGCAAACCCGAGCGCGCGGTCGAGATGGCGATCCAGGGCATGCTGCCCCGGAATCGGCTCGGCAAGGCCATGTTCCGCAAGCTGAAGGTGTATGCCGGAGCCGATCATCCGCACGAGGCCCAGCGGCCCCGTTCGGACCAGGACCAGGATCAGGAGGCCTCGTGAGCGTCAACTACCTGTACGGCACCGGCCGGCGCAAGACGTCGGTGGCCCGGGTGCGCCTCCTGCCGGGCGACGGCAGCATCATCGTGAATGGCAAGCCGGCCCTGGAATACTTCGGCGGCGAGTCATCGGTGTCCGTCCTGCACCTCCCGTTCCGGGTGACCGAGACCGACGGCCGCTACGCCGCGACCGTCCTGGTGGCCGGCGGCGGTATCTCGGGCCAGGTGGGCGCCATCCGCCACGGCATCGCACGTGCCCTGCTGGCCGGGCACCCCGACTTCCGGGTGCCCCTCCGCGCGGCGGGCCTTCTGACCCGCGACCCGCGCGCCAAAGAGCGGAAGAAGTACGGCCTCAAGCGGGCGCGCAAGGCTCCGCAATACACGAAACGCTGATTAGCTCAGGGGCGGATTTCAGGCTGCCGAGAGGGCCTTTGGTAACATTGGCGGCCGACCGCACCGGAGCGCCTGTCTGACCGTGCCGGAGAGCATCACCGAGTTCTTGGACACGTTCCTGCGCGGCAGCTGGCTCTCGATCGTCGACATCCTCGTCGTCGCGATCCTGATCTACTGGCTGTTCGTGCTGATTCGGGGCACCCGCGCGGTGCGCATCCTCATCGGCCTGTCGATCGTGGCCCTCGTCTACCTGGCCGCCCAGGCGCTCGACCTGTTCCTGCTGTCCACCCTGCTCCAGGCCGGTGCCGTGGTCGGCCTGTTCGCGGTGGTCGTCGTCTTCCAGCCCGAGCTGCGGCGGGGGTTGGAGCAGATCGGACGGATGGGCTCGTTGAACCGGCTGTTCGTGTCGTCCGAGGTGTCGGCGGCCGACGCGGTCGCCCGCGAGGTCTCGCGGGCGGCCCGGCTGCTGGCCGGGTCGCACCACGGCGCGCTCATCGTGATCGAGCGCGAGACGGGCCTGCACGACCTCACCGCCGAGTCTGGGGTGCCGATCAACGCTGATCTGCATGCCGAGCTGCTGGCCACCATCTTCTACCACGGCACGGCGCTCCACGACGGGGCGGTGGTCATCTCCGGCACCCGGATCGTCGCCGCCGGGGTGCTCCTCCCGCTCAGCCAGAACGTCCTCGACAGCGAGCGCTACGGGACCCGGCATCGGGCGGCCATCGGCATCAGTGAACAGACCGATGCGCTCATCGTGGTGGTCAGCGAGGAGACCGGCTCGATCTCGCTGGTGGTCCGTGGCCGGATCGAGCGCAACCTGAGCGAGGATCGGCTCCGACGTCGCATCTTCAGCCTGATCCGGCCGCAGGCACCGCGCCAGGCCGCGCCCCTCCTGCGTCGAACCCTGGAGGGCCGGTGGGGCATGCCGGAGGATGAGCCGGCGGATGCGCCCATCGACCCCGAGGACCGCGTCGTCCCCTCGGTCGCCCCGACGGCCGAGACTCCGGCGACCGAGACGCCGGCGACCGAGGCCCCCGCGACCGACGACTCCGAGGCGACGCAGCCGGTGGCCAGTGGAGAGCGCCGCGGCTGATGGCATGGCTGCTGCGCAACTGGCCCCTCAAGCTGGGTGCCCTGCTGCTGTCGATTCTGCTGTACACCGGGCTCGTGTATTCCGGGTCCTTCACCGAGCGGCAGGCGAGCGGAGTCCCCATCCGAGCCACCAACCAGCCGTTGAACACGTACCTGCTGACCGGGGAGCTGGGGACAGTCGACGTCGGCTACCGCGCTGCGGCCGGGGCCGCCGGGGGTGTCACGACCTCGACCTTCAGCGCGACGGTCGACCTCGAGGCCTACGACATGACCCAGGCCGGCGAGCCACAGCGCGTGCCGGTCGATGTGCGCTCATTGGACGACGAGGTCGCGGTCCTGGAGGTCGCCCCGGTCGAGGTTTCGGTCATCCTGGACCGGCTGGCGGTGCGGACC